>JAFNWZ010000046.1 GCA_017379255.1 Akkermansia sp.
AATTAAGACAATTGTCATTGTGGTACTAGTTATTATCACTGCTTATTTCACATGGCAGATGTATATGTCAGTCTTCTATAAAGGAGACCTACAAACATACAATCAGACAGAATTTGTTTTAGATAACGGTCTTAAGTACACTGTTGTAGATTCGCAATGGAAACCTATGACTGTTACCGAAACTCCTACAAAATCTGACGTTCCTTATGAGAGCAAACAAGTCAGTCTTTCTTTGACGGACGATAAATATGTTCTTATAAATGTTCCTGCAAACAAAGAATACTTTTGGGATTTAGGGAGGGCTGTTTATGCAGAAGATGGCTCCTACTGTATTTATGTATTATCAAATTGCTGCTGCTCGCCAGATTATCCAGCGAGTAATTCACGATGGCATTATCCAGAATAATGATACCGGTTTCGCCCACTGAGAAGCTGCTGCCGTTATCAAAGCTGACATTGGTCAGAGTCAGGGTGGTGAGCTCTGATTCAAAATGCACATTTTCCATGCTTACATCGGAAATGGAAAAAGCCTCGTTGATAGTACTGATGAAAACATCGGACATAGAGGCATGGGAACCTCCTCCATCAATTTTACCATTTTCGAGAAGTACATCAGAAACCAACCCGGTTGTTGAGTCTGAGCGCAGCGTAGCGCTTCCGCCCAGTGTCAGAGCACCGTTTGTCAGTTTTACGGTGGCGCTTTCTGCAATAGAAAGGCTTGTAAGCTGGAGTTCTGCGCCATCCTCCACACGCAGGGTGCCGTTGTGCAGCTTGACGGCGGCATTCAGCTTGCTCGTCTGTGAAGCTCGTATCTCATCGGCAGAGGCAGTCGTGTCGGCCATGCCCAGGGTGGTCTTGAGGTTTACGATACGCTGAGCCGTATCGTTTCCGGCAGCATCCTTACCGGTAAAGACGATATCGCCGGTAGCCTGGCTGGTTTTGCCCCCGGCATCGGTATAATCCGCATTCAGGCTGACCACCTGGCTAGTGCCGGCGCTGATGTTGACGGAGTCACGGAAGACAATGCTTGTTCCTTCACCGGCGGCCAGCTTCATGATGGGTGCGGTATCGCTGCTGGCTTTGGTGGGTTTCATGGTAACCGCGTTGAATGACAGGCTGTTCTGCAGGCGCACATAGTTTCCGCTGAATTCCACATGGCCATTACCCTCCATAATCAGCGGCGCATTTGTGGCATAGATGGCACCGCCACCCACATAGGCAGAGGCTGTTACTCCTGTGGCATCCACATGGTTACCGGTAATGCTGACTCCACCGGCATTGTTCGAAATGCTCATGGCTTTGCTCGTGGAGTATATAGCACCACCCATGACTGAGTTTGTTGCAGTGGTTCCGGTGGCCGCTGAGCTCAGATAGTTATTCTGTATGGTTACAGTTCCTGTGTTGCCGGAAATACTCAGCAGACCGGTGGAATAGATGGCACCACCATACATTTTGGAAATGCTTGTCGTGGTATTGTCTGCATGGTTACCGGAAATCAGCACGGAGCCATTGCCATCCATGGTTACAGACCCCTTATCCATGTAAATCGCAGCACCGTTTGCTGTTTTACCGGAAGCTGCGTTATTGGTAAATGCTACCTGACCGCTGTTTCCGCTGGCAGAAAAGATGGTGGTCGTGCCACCTGTGCCATATACCGCAGCACCATAGGCACTCAGTCTACCGGAAGTTGCGGTATTACCGGAGAAAACGACATCTCCCTTATTATTATCCAGGTGAGCGGTCGCAGATGCTCCCATGTATATGGCGCCGCCATTGACATTTTTACTTCCCTCTGCCGATATGCTGTTGGATGAAAATACAACATCTCCCTCGTTGCCGGAAATCTGCAATTGCCCCATTTTCAGGTGAATGGCGCCACCGTATACATTACCCGCGGATTCGGCGGAGATGTTATCAAACAGAACACTTACTCCATCCTTGCCAGCTCCGTTCCGGCAGAGGCTGATGACATTTGCGCGGCTTGTGGTTGTGGGTGAGCTCTGGTCATAAATGGCACCACCTCTTATTTCATATGTTCCGCCTTCATGCTTCAGAGATATATTCTGGAAGACGACCCCTCCGGCATTTCCGGAAATGTCCAGGCGGGCGTTATTGTCCCCTAGCCAGAATGCACCACCATTTGCCTTGATTGTGGTTGTAATGGTGCAATCATAATTCTTAAAGCTCACACTGCCGGAGTTATCACTGATGTATAATTCTGACCCTGTGCTGATTTCTATAGCAGCGTGCTCAACTCGCAGGCTGGGAGACGAGCTGGGATTCACCTCATTCAGCCCCATATCGCTGAATTGGACATCATGCAACCCGGTAATCTGAGTGATAGCGCCTTCCTTGTTAATCAGGAATCGCTCCGCCCCGGAAACCATCAAATCGGCCGTCGCCCCCTCTGCCGCGGTGATGGTGACCTGACCGTTTGTCCCGAGCAGATAATCCGTATTGCCCCACAGCTGGTTGTTGCTGTTATCCCATGTCTGGCTGTCGGCTAATTCATAGGTAGCGGTCACAGCCCAGTCAATATCGCGGCGTGAGTCGTCTCCTGGAATGATGATATCGCTGATATCGTTGACCGTAAGATTCCATTTGCTGGCGCCAATCTGTAACAGCCCGATCTGTTCATTGATGCTGGCTGCATCTTCTGCCGTGATACGGTCTGAATATAAATAGGCACTGGTGACCGCATCGTTGAACTGGATGGCAGATAAGGCTGAGTCTGTGCGCAGCCCCGCATTCGTTCCGTATGAGGATTCCAGCAGATTACCCCGCTGGTCGTACACGGAAATGGCCAGCCCGGTCCCTATGCCGTTATCTTTTGTCCCGTACGCATAGGTCATGGTTACGGCTACAGTGCCCACGTTGTCCCAATCAAGGGTGGTAAAGTCCAGGGAATTCATGGCGTAATTACCAACGGGAGCCTTATCACTGCCGCTGCCGTCCCAGCTGCCA
>JAFNWZ010000005.1 GCA_017379255.1 Akkermansia sp.
ATAATTTACGTTTTTTACACCAAAACGACCAGCCACCGCAGCGCGGCAGCTGGTTGTTGAAGAAATCCAGGTGCTCCGGAATCACTTCCGGCGGCGGCGGGCAGCCAGTGCCGCCAGCGCCAGCAGACTCAGAGTAGCCGTGGCAGGCTCGGGCACGAGGGTGAAGCTGGCAGCACCATTCTGCACCCCCATGTAGGTTGCACCATCAATGCTCAGCGAGAGCGCTGAATAATCCACATCACTACCGAAATCAACCCTGATATCCGTGTAGCCGGCCGCCATCAGCTCCTCACGAGTCAAGCCAAGGGCGATGAGCAGATCACCGCTGGCAGTGCAATGGAAGATGTCTGAGCAATCCAGCACCAGCACCCCGTCATTCCCTGTACCCAGAGCCGGTGTACTCAGTGTCAGCACCGCACCGGAGAGGGCAATGATTCCCTCTGCCCCCACATCAAACGAACAATCTTCGCTGAAGCTGACATTATTCAGCGTAAGGGAGGAAGTCAGAGTGGACGAGAACTGCACATTGCCCAGCTCCATCTGATTGAATTCAAAGGAAGACGCAGACAAGGCCACATTCATACCGCGCATGCTGCCGCCCTCTGCCGAATCAGCATCGAGCACCGTGCCGGTGAAGATACCTGCATTCTCGCCCAGGCCGCTCAAAGTACATGCGCCGGCAAGATTCAGACTGGCACCCTTATTGATGGAGGATTGCCCCTCAGAGGAAAGAGAATCCATGAATGTGGCCTTTGTTCCCTCAGTAAGAGTAAGCGAGGTTACTGTCATCTGCTTGTTTACCTTCACCTCGTTGGCACGGTTCCTGATATTGGCATCATCCAGCGTCACGTTCAGCTCGCCCTTACCATTCGTGGTAATAGAGGCATTGATTTCAGATGAGCCATTGAAGGTGAGGTTCGTCACAACAGTCACACCGTTCTGGGAACCGGAATCAACCGCGTGGTCAAAAACACCGGTCCATTGCGAGGTATCGCCCGCAAACACCATGTTCTGCACAGTACCCCTCCAGGAGGAGCGCAGGATGGTACCTTCGCCGGAAATATCACCGGTAAAGGTCCGGGTATCGCCACTCCAGCCGTTGTTTAAGGTCCATGCTGCGGCATCGCCATTATTGGTCAGGATGATATTGGCTGCATACGTTTTGGCTTTGTTGCCATTGGCCTGGTTCAGATACCCCTTCACACCACAGAGCTCAACAGAAGAGTTCGCGCCCTTGGCCAGCGTGTCAATATCCAGACCAGCCATAGTGCTTCCGCTCATCTTCACCGTGCCGGTCCAGTCATCGGCAAGGGTAATCCGGGAGCCAATGGAGGTGGCGGAGCCGATGTCGTAAGCACCCTTACCACGCATCACCACACTGCCACTGTTACCCAGGTTGAAGGAGCTGCCGGAAAGAACCGCAACATCAGACAAGGAGAACGCAGTATTGGCAGAAGTGTTCAGTTCAACATTGTTCAATGTCACACCGGACAGGAAATAGGTGGCATTGCCCACAGCGAGGGTTACATCCTGCATGCCGGAATCCGCAGCGGAACCGGTAATGCCATCACTCGCCATGGCCAGCTTGGCGATGGTGGCGTTGGCATTGCGGGAGCTCAGACTTACGGCTTCGCCGATGCTTGTGGTTCCGCTCAGCTGCATGGTGGCGGCATCCACCACCATGGCGGAACCAGCCTTCATCACCAGATTTCCCTTCACGGCACTATTGCCAACCACCTCCAGCCTGGTGCCGGAGTTGAACACCAGGTCGTACCCGGTGTGGTCAATGGTGGCATTATCTACCAGTACCGTGGCGCCAGAGCCTTCCATGACCTGCAATCCATGGCCGGTGAATATAGCGCCGTCCTCCACACAGAGACGCCCGCCGTACAGCTTGGTTTCAGCGGCAATGTGGAACGTGCTGGAATTCTTTATTTCATCTGCCGTTACCGGAACAGAGCCCTTGAGCGCAGTCAGGTTGTTGACCACATGGGCAGAAGAGAACACAATATCACCCGTCTGTGCAATGCTCTGGTTCTTATCATTGACGTAGTTCTCATTCAGGCGCACATCCACGGAACCGATGATGTTGATACCATCATGAATCGTGACAGCCTTCCCCTGGGCGGCAGAAATCACAATATCCGTAACTTTACCCCGTTCAGCGGCTGTATTGATGGTGCCGAGCGACATGGCGCGCAGAGTATAGTTACCCTTGTTATCAACACGGTAGTTACCCTCAAACCATGTGTCATCATTGTTCTGGATACGAAGGCTGCCGCCGAAGTTCGACATGCGGATGCCGCCGCCCTCGTTGCCAGTGAACTTCAGGGTCTCGTTATTACTAAGGACGGCAACATTCCCGGGCATGTAATTATAGCTGCTGTTGTAAATCATGATGGCGCCAGAGGTGGAGCCATTGGAGGCCTCACTATTGTTATTGCCATCAAAGAGCACATTCTTGTTATCCTTCAGCTCCAGGGTTGCGCCGTCGTCCAGGTAAATGCCGGCACCGCTGGCCGAGTAATTACCAGTAAAGGAAATGGTTTCGTTTCCTTGCAGGGTGACTTTGCTGCCAATCTCTGCCAATATGGCGCCACCATCGCCGAGGGACGTGTTCCCGGAGAATTGCACCGCTGTATTCCCGGTGATTTCAAGAGCAGACTCCCTGCCCAGGCGGATAGCACCACCGCTTCCTTCCCCCGGGCGGCCGTTGCGACTGAACGTCACCTCCTCATTATCATATATGCGCAGGCTGGAGCGGGCATCCACATTGATGGCGCCACCCATTTCACAGATATTGCCGTTGAAGCTGACCTTCGCATTATCATGAATCAGCAACTCTGTACCATTTGAGGAAACATAAATAGCGCCACCGTAGTCCACGTAGGAATTATTGTTGGCTCCGGGATAACCATTGTCGGTAAATTCCACATCTGCATTGTGGGCAATTTCTACCTTCCCCCCCTGCCCGGCGCAGATAGCGGCGCCGCCGCGGCCGTAGTTGTCAATGAAAGCCAGCTTATCATTGTTCTGCATGAGCAGATAAGCCTGTGCGCCCACATAAATCTGCGGTTTCTGCCCCGCTGTCAGAGTCTCCGGCTGTGCGGCAAACCACACGGATTTATTATCGCTGATTTCCGCCGTGCTTCCGGCATGCAGATAAATGGAGGTGCCGGAGTCCACGCCGTGATTGCTCAGGAAGAGAACATTATTCAGATGATGAATGCGGATGTCCGATGCGGCATCGCGCCCACCCAGGGAGCCATCCACCATGTTCTGAATGGTCAGGTTCACCGGGGATGCTTCATCTGCGGAGGTAAGCTCATAATGCCCGACCAGGGTATCAAAAGTGAGGTTCATCTTATCAACCACGATGTCCTCTGTCAGGATAAACTTCTGCGAGCCCTCCAGGGTATTTAACTGGGAAACGGTGTTCTGGTTCACCTCGTGGCATTCCTCAGATAAGATGAAGCCATCCTTCATCAGCATGCTCTGCTGCGTGCCGCCCTCCGTTACCCCGTAATCCAGATACAGGCTGCCCTTATTCCAGACTAGGCGGGAATCCTCTGCAGATACACCCTCCAGGGTCACCTTGGAGGCATCCCATGCCATGGAGCTGCCCGCAGCAAGGGTAAACAGGCAGTAGCTCCCGCCGCGGGTCAGGCCAGTTTCATCTACTGAAATGATAAGTTCCCCTGCATCTATATCACCGGCCAGGCGCACGGACTGCCCGGCACCGGGGCTGAACGCCAGTGTGGTTGAATCTGCCAGTGTGGCATTGGTGAACAATGCATAGGAATCACCAGCAAAGGAAAGTGTGGCTCCCTCGCTGGCAGCAAATGTTTCCGTGCGGAACTTGGAAGAATCCAGAGAAAGAGATGCGGTAACATCAGACGTTGTGTCAATGCTGTAGGACTCAGCAATCACCCGGGCCCCGCCCTGCAGCTGGAATGCACCGGATTGCTGGGTTGTGGTACCGAACCAGCTCGTACTGGACGTGCGGATTTCCTCTGCCGTGGCAGGTCTGTCAAGATGAGCCGCCAGATTGGTAGCCACAGCGGAAGCATCAAAAATCACACTGCCGCCACCGGTTCCCTTGTCTGAAGAATTAATCTTTACAGTCCCGGATGCCATAACGGCATCATGCACGCGGATAGACTTCCCGGTTCCGGCAGAAAGCTCCAGCATCTCACTGGCACGGATGGCCACCATGCGGGTTCCAGTGGAATCAATCTCTGCATTGTTCTCAATCAAAACATTGCCATTGCCGGCAATGGTCACACTCTCTGCATAAATGGCCCCGCCCCGGCTGGTTCCTTTAATATCTTCTATTCCGGAGATACACAGAAAGCCGGTGATCTGGGAAGGCTGAAGAGTGCTTTAAATCCGGCACTGCAGCGGTATGGTGCTCTGGAAACCGAGAGAAAGGATATTTTCAAATCTACGTTAGGACGCTTCAACCGGATATATGCTTTCATCACACAGGTCTGCAGACTGTTCGATAAGGACATACATAAGTTCAGTGTATTTGCAAAGTTCCTTTACATGTGGCTCCCAAAGGGGGATCGCCCGGTTGTCGATATCGATGACAAGGTCCTGCTGGAATACTATCGTCTGGAGAAAGATTTTGAGGGTGGTATACAGCTCGAGCCTGCGGAGGGCGGTTTTGTGCCAATCACTGGTGAGGCTGGGCACAGGGAGCCAAAAAAGGACCCGCTTACGGTGATCATTGAGA
>JAFNWZ010000006.1 GCA_017379255.1 Akkermansia sp.
AGGTTGTACACATTGGTAGCCCAGTTCTGGACGGTCACGTACTGAATCTTGGCGCCCTTGAGAGCTACCAGCTCCACCACGCCGGAGTGCAGGGTGGCGCTGTCGTATTGGGGGGCTGTACAGCCTTCCATGTACATGAGCTCTGCGCCTTCATCGGCAATGATGAGGGTGCGTTCGAACTGCCCCATGCTTTCGGAATTGATGCGGAAATAGGCCTGCAGCGGCTGGGTGAGCTTCACCCCCTTGGGCACATAGATGAACGACCCGCCGGAGAAGGCTGCGTGGTTCAGGGCAGAGAATTTGTTGTCGCCCACGGGGATGACCTTGCCGAACCAGGGCCGGAAGATATGCTCGTATTCCTTGAGGCCTTCCGTGGAATTCACGAAGATGACACCCTGCTTCTGCAGTTCTTCGCGCATGTTGGTGTAGGCTGTCTCAGAATCGTACTGGGCATCCACACCTGCCAGGAAGGCTCGCTCCTGCTCAGGCACGCCGAGACGCTCGAAGGTGCGCTTCATGTCGTCCGGCACTTCATCCCAGCTGCGGCTGGGTGTAGCGCCGTGTGAAAGGTAATAGCGGAAGTTCTCGAAATCAACATTCTTGATTCCCTCCGGCGCCCAATGGGTGGGCATGGGCATTTCGTTGAATTTACGCAGGGCATCCTTGCGGAACTGGCGCAGCCAGTCCGGCTCTCCCTTGGCATCGCAGATGTAGTCGATGGTTTCCTCCGTGAGCCCGTAACCGGCATCAAACTTGTGGTTCTCCGGCATGGAGAACGCTCCCCGGGTATCCATCTGGAAGGTGGATTCGTCCATCTCAGGCCTCCTCGTTCTTCAGGAAATCAAAGCCGCGTTGCTCAATCTGCTCCACGAGCTCGAATCCGGCGGTGCGCACAATCTGCCCCTTGTAGAGTACATGGACCACATCCGGGCGGATGTAGTCGAGCAGACGCTTGTAGTGCGTGATGACCAGGAAGCTGCGGAAGGGGGCTCGCATGGCGTTCACTCCTTCAGAGACAATGCGCAGGGCGTCCACATCCAGACCGCTGTCCGTCTCATCCAGTATGGCGTAGCTGGGGTTGAGCATCATCATCTGCAGAATGTCGTTGCGCTTCTTCTCGCCACCGGAGAAGCCTTCGTTTACGGCGCGGGCGGTGAACTTCGGGTCCATGCCCAGTTGCTTCATCTTGCCGCGCAGGTCTTTGTAGAAGGACACGGCGTCGATTTCCTCACCCTTGGGCAGGCGGGCCTGCAGCGCGGCGCGCATGAAATTGGCATTGCTTACGCCCGGCACCTCCACCGGGTATTGGAATGCCAGGAAAAGCCCGGCTCGGCTGCGTTCATCCACGCTCATGGCGAACAAATCCTGCCCGTCCAGCTCTGCAGTGCCGGCGGTTACCTCATAATCAGGGTGGCCGCAGAGAACTTTCGAAAGGGTGGACTTGCCGGAACCATTGGGGCCCATGATGGCGTGTACCTCACCCTTGGGGATTTCCAGGTTGATGCCGTTGAGAATCGGGGCGCCGTCCTTGACGCGCGCATGGAGATTTTTGATGACCAGGCTCATTGCGGCGGGCATTATACAGGAATATTGCCGTGGAGGCAAGCGTCCATGCGTGTCACGCATGTACCTTCCGGCAAATCAAACACATCTTCAGGGCTGAGTCCGGGTTTGAGCTGCACATCCAGTACCCTGTTGTTCGTGTCGTCCAGCAGGTGGACATGCGGCTCCAGGTTCGGGCAGAAACGCGAAGGCCCATTGTCGAAATTCAGGTGGTTGATGATACCGGATTCTGAAAGGGTTTCCAGACAATTGTACACTGTAGCAAGCGAAATGCCGGGCATGTGGTGTTTCGTACGCTCGAAGATGATGGCTGCCGTCGGGTGGTCGTGCGAGCTGAGAATGGTTTCCAGCACGGCACGGCGCTGCTGGGTCATGCGCACACCAGCCTTGCGCACCAGACTGGTGGCCATACTGCGGTTGGAGCTTGTTTTGGATGTTGCCATAACTTTTGTTGGCCGCATTATATCAAATCGTTCCGAGGTAAGCAAGAATTATTCTTGATTACTGACATATTGAACTAAAAACGCGGGTTGTAACGATTAGCAGGAATATTGTGTATAAGTTGCATTTCCACAGCTTTTGTTACCGCGTATACCCTAAAACAGAAGCCCGCCCGGGCAATTGCCGGGCGGGCTTATCTGGCTTGAAGTCAGCGTTTTCTGTAAAGTCTCCACGCTCCATCCTCAGCCACGATCTGCCAGGCATCGGGGTGGGTAATCAGATGGTATTGCCTGCGGTGCAGTACCAGATACTCGCCATGGCGGAGCTTTGCCGGTTCACAGGTGAGGATTGCGGCGCGGCCTGCTGAATAGAATTGGGCAGAGTAGGGGACTTTATTGTCCATGTAATAGACAGGAGATTGCTGGTCCCAGTGCTGCAGCAAGTCGCGCTGGCAGCGGTACTGGATGTGGTCAAAGCCTTTACCGATACCGAAGAGCCCGATGATACAGATAACGGGCAGCGCGGCAAAGAGGAACTGGCGGTAATCGCGGCCTTCGAGCTCGCGCAGCGTCCAGAGGCGGCGCACCAGCAGGATGCAGAATGCAGGTACTGCCGGGAGGATGTACGCCGGCAGAATGTTGCGCGCCATGGTGAAGAACACCGGCGTGCTGAGAGCCCAGCACCAGAGGAAGGCGTTTTCCGGTTTGCTGATGCCTTTCATGTTGCGGCGCAGCAGGAAGGGAACCAGCAGCACCCAGGGCAGGAACATTTCAATTCCATAGAGCCAGATGGTGCCGATGGCGCGGGAATGGCCTTTGCCGTATAAGTCTCCGGCCCAGCCTTTTACCAGGAACCGTTCAATATGTTCGCCGATGATGAAGTAGCGCAGGAAGCCGGGTGTGGCTTGCTCGGCGGCCACATACCACGGCACGGTGAGCAGCAGCATGAGCAGCGTACCGCAAATCCAGGGCAGGCGCTTCCAGAGCTGCAACCATTGTTTCTGCCAGAGTACCCAGAAGAATACCGGGATGCCGCAGACGACAAGAGCCAGAGGCCCTTTACTGAGCAGACCGATAGCCAGACCAAGGAAGAAGAGATACCCCCACAGGCGGCTGGGGGATTCATCCGTCATGGCGCGGTAGAAGGAAATCATGGTAAGCGTAGTGCCGAATGCCAGGAATGCATCGGTCATGACTGCGCCGGCTGAAACAAAGCCCATAGCAGAGGTGAAGAGAACGATGATACAGGCGACACTTTGTTCCTTGCGGTTGCTCTTGAAGGGCCAGAGCAGGAAGCAGAGCCCGATGCCCAGTGTGGCCAGATAAGGTGCCAGGCGCGCGCCGAACTCGTTGATGCCGCAGAGCAGCATGGTGGCGGCGCTACCCCAGAAGGACAAGGGGGGCTTGCCCCAGAACGGTACGCCGTATTCAAATTGCGGCTGCAGCCAGTAGTTGGTTTCCACCATTTTGCGAGCCATTTCTCCATAGCGCGCCTCAGTGGTATCCATGAGGGGGTATATCCCCAGGCTTAACAGACGGGCCAGCAGCACGCAGGCCAGGAAGAGCAGCAGGCAGGGCAGCAGGTTCGACGGATATGCCGGGAGTTTGAGGAATTTCTGCGTGCAGGGGAAATTCTGGCGCACCAGCAGGAAGATACCCAGCAAGATGATGAGTGCTGCAGCCAGGTATATGCAGGGCAAGGCGTATATCTGGGCTATATCGGGCACGGCGGTCAGGTCATATACCCATTTGAAGATATGGAAGAGGCCGTCATCATAAAGCGCGGGTACATCAGCCAGTTCATCCATGGCATGAGCCTGGTACATGAGCATGAAGCCAATGCCTGTGGTGATGCCCGGAATGGCCAGCCGCAGCAGGTAGTGCGGCACGGGGACTGCCGGCATGAGGCGGTTTTTGAGCAGATACACGGTAACGATGAGTTCCACCAGCAGGATACCCGCCATCCATTCGCAATAAGGCAGCTGGCAGATATCTTCCCATGCGGAGGCCGGCGCCATGATGAAGTCACGGGTGAGCAGGCGGAACGAATCGCCAGAGACAATTTCCACCAGCTCCTCAAGCCAGTGGATGAGGCAGAATAAGGCAAAGAGCACCAGCGTGACCCTCCGATCCCATTTCCCACCGTGAAAATCTCGCGGAAGCACCAGAAGGTAAAGAAGATAGGGAATCAGCGTAAACAGGAAGCATGCGGCGTTCTCATTGATGAATGAAAGAAGCGACTCCTTGATATCTCCTTCTGCCGGTTGTGCCGCCCCAATCAGGAGGAGGATGGCTAACTCTATGAGTTCAAAGAAGATGTAAACGCCAATGAAAGGAGCAAGACGTTGCCAATAATATTTTACAGCCTCGGTCATGGCAGGATATTAACATGTTAACAATAGGCTAACAAGATTTTATTGAAAACAATAACAAAAAAAGCCGGAAGCATGAACTTCCGGCTTTGGTGAATGGACAAAAAACGTTGTTACATGGAAATAGCAAAGGCAAGCTTGGCCGAAATAGTCTTGGCAATGGCCTGCACCTGGTCATCTGAGACCGGCATGTTGGTCTTGATGACGGCCAGTGAATCGCCACTTTTGTGGTCGTTGGGGGCAACAATGTTTTCGATGTTGATGCCAGCCAGAGAAAGAGCCTGTCCAATGGCGGCCACCACGCCGGGGCGGTCTGCATAACGCAGCACCAGCGTGTTGCCGGCCAGAGCGGCGTACAGGTGGTCAAATTCCATGATGCGGGACACCACGGGTGTGCCGTCTACCACGGTGCCGCGCACGCTGCTCTGAATCTGGTGCCCGTCCACTTCCATGTGGATGTTGATGGTCAGGGCATCATCGTAGTGCTTGTCGTCCTTGGGTTCAAGCGCTTTGTATACAATGCCGTGTTCACGGAAGGAGGTTTCGGCCGCAGCTGGCATCAGGCCGCGTTCTGCGCCGGGAACCGTGCCTTGCAGAATCCACGGGGTGAACCATTTGCGGTACGAGCGCAAATTGTTGTAGAAGGTGCATTCCACCTTGCGGATGGGTTTGCAGTCGCCCATGCGGTAGCAGAGCTGGCCCAGCATAGAGGCCAGCTGCAGCTGAGCGGGGTGAAGGTCTGCCGGGCGCTCGGCGTTCACCACACAGGAGGTATCTCCGCTGGTGAAGTAGTCAATCATCTGCCGGGCAGCACGCATGGCTGCGTTCTTGTTTGCCTCCTTGGTATTGGCTCCCAGGTGGGGCAGCAGCAGAGAGGCTACATCTGCGCTGGGCTGCATGGCCGCGGCATCCTTGGGGTGCACATCGGTGCAGTAGATGATGTTCTTACCCGCTGCCTTGGCGGCGCGGATGGCGTCTTCGTCCACCACTCCGTAGCGGGAGCAGTTGATAAGCATGGCACCGTCCTTCATCTTGTTAATCAGCTCTGCGTTGATGAGGTTGCGGGTGGCGGGGCCGCCAGGCACGTGCAGGGAGATGATGTCGGATTCCGTAAAGATTTCGTCAATCTCTGTGGGGATGGCGCCGATGTTGAGAGCGCGCTGCTTGGAGAGGAAGTGGTCATAGCCGAGCACCTTGCATTCAAAGCCCTGCAGGCGCTTCACGAGCAGGCGGCCAATGTTGCCCAGCCCCATGATACCCACGGTCTTGTGGGTGAGCTCGCGGCCCATATACTTCTTCTTGTTCCATTCGCCTGCGCGGGTGGTGGTATCTGCCGGCACCACATATCGGTAGGCGGCCAGAATCATGGCAATCACCTCTTCTGCCACGGCGTTGGAGTTTGCGCCGGGGGTGTTCATCACGTCGATATTCTTTGTGCGGGCGTAGACATAATCAATGTTATCATAGCCGGCGCCTGCGCGAATCACACACTTGAGCCCGGGCAGGGCATCCATGATTTCGGGCGTGACTTTTTCAGAACGGACGATGATGCCGGCAGCATCGGGATGCGCCGCTACCATGTCTTCGATGGTAATGCTGTCGTCCTGTACAACATCATACCCTGCTGCAATCAGCGTGGCGGACGCGGCCTGGTCGAGTTTGGTCGGAATCAGAATCTTCATATTGGTATATTATAGAGAAGGGGTTAGCGTTCAATTTCATGCGCAAAGAGGCCACTGCGCAGTTTGGGTTCAAACCAGGTGGACTTGGGCGGCATGATTTCGCCGCTCACCCGAAATAGAGGCATTGGTCTTTACCACATTACCAAAAAGTCCGGCAGTAGCAAGTGCACGCAACACTCTGATTTTCAAAAACTCACGCGATGTAGTC
>JAFNWZ010000047.1 GCA_017379255.1 Akkermansia sp.
CAGCTTATTCACTGCAAACTCTACGATCTACCATGCAAGGGACAATGAGTTTTTACTGTCTCTTCCGATCCCGCAGTGGATGATCGTGTTTGTAAGAATCGCGATGATCTACCTTGTGAGTGCTGTGTTTGAGATCATGGTTATGTTCCCGGCACTTTTGCTGTATTTCGTGATCGGTAAGGCACCGATCTGGGCGCTTGCATTTCAGATGGTATGTGTACTGGTGATGGGGTGAAAATTGCGGGCAGCTGCCGCGCGTCGGAAGCGGGTTTCCTGCTGCTCCAGGAACAGACGGCACACACCCGCCAGGCGCGGGTCTTTTATTTCAGCCACAAAGGCGCAGATACAATCCCAATCTGACTGCTGGCGGGCCACCAGCTCCGGGCTGCCGGTCAGCACCTGCTGTTCCTCCTCTGGCGTAAGCGGGCGCACGTGCGCCTCTGCCAGTTCCATGCCATACTGGCTGGCCTGCCAGGTGCCGGTCACCGCCACCCCGGCGGGCGCAGCCAGCATATCAAAATCCTGATACCAGGGGGAAGTTTCCCAGATTTTAAACGAAACCGTGCCGGCAGCATCTGCCAGCACGATTTCGAGATAAGGTTTACCGGTCTTAGTGGTGCGGGTGGATTTCTGAGTCACCTGCGCCAGCAAAGTACCGCGCACCGCGGCTGTTGCAGCCTCGGCGTTCAACTCTGTTGTGCTACCGAACTGCATGGCCTGTTCAGCGGTTGGTGGTTATGCAGCGGGCTGTTCGGCAGGGGCCGGGGCTGCATCCAGAGCCGGAGTGGGAGCAGGAACCGGACCTTCACCTTCAGCAGCCGGAGCAGGTGCCAGGTTCTCCAGATTTTCCACCGGAGCAGCAGGCTGCTCCACAGCGGCGGGGGCAGACTGTTCCACAGGAGCCTCCACCTTCTTCACGTTCAGGTCAGACTTCTCATTCTGGAAGCGCGCATTCATCAGCACAGCCAGCACGAAGCAAAGCCCCATGAACAGAGTACCAAAAAGCACCGTACCCTTCTTGAGCACATCTGTGGTCTGAGCACCGAAAGCCTGGTCAGTCATCTGCGCACCAAAGGCGGCACCAAGGCCTTCCTGCTTGGGGCGCTGCATGAGCACTACCAGAAGCAGCAGGGCACACACGATGAGCAGCAGAGCGAAAACAATGTAAATAGCGGCGTTAAGCATGGCGGGGATTATATCGTATAAAAAAGGGTTTGTAAAGGAATCAGGCGATAATTTCGTTCAATTCATTGCAGATGACGCGCTTAGGCGTAATGGGCTTATCATCCCAGGCAAAGCTCATGATGATGATGCGCTCACCCTTACCAATCAGATGGGCGGCCGCACCGTTCACGATAATCTGCCCGGTTTTGGGCGGGCCTACCAGCACATACGTCTCGAAACGGTTTCCACTGGTAACAGAAGCAACCAGCACTTTCTCGCCCGGCCAGAGACCAGCGGCTTCCACCAAATCCTGCGGAATCTCAATGCTGCCCTCGTACTCCACGTCGCCACGAGTGACCATGGCGCGGTGAATCTTGGATTTAAGCTGACAAACTAGCATGACTGTGAATGCGAATGACCGCCAATGAAACTACTTTTTACCCAAAAGGTCAAGCACAATCAGGGAAAAGCAGGTATTTTTTATGTCAGAAGCCGGGCGCAGACCGCGCAGGCGGGCTTGCAACCCCGCGCCGGGCAATACTGCCGCCCCCACAGTACCATCTGCAGATGCAATTTTCCCCAAGTCTCGCGAGAAAAGCACTTCTTCAAATCAGCCTCCACCGCTTCCACCGTTTTTCCACGTGAAAGCCCCCAGCGGCGCGCAAGGCGGAATATGTGCGTATCCACCGGGAAAGCCGGATGCCCGAACGCCTGATTCATCACCACACTGGCTGTCTTGTGCCCCACCCCGGGCAGGGCTTCCAGTTCCTCAAAACTGCCGGGAACCTGCCCTGCGTACTTGTCCACCAGAATCCGCGCCGTCTCCACCAGGCGGCGGGCCTTCATCTCCGTAAGCCCGCAGGTGGCAATAAGCGGCTGCACCTGCTGCCACTCCAGCGCCGCCATGCTGGCGGCATCCGGCGCCAGGGCAAAGAGCGCCGGAGTCACCAAATTCACGCGCGCATCTGTGCAGCGGGCAGAAAGCATGACCGCCACCAGCAGGGTAAACGCATCATGATGGTGGAGCGGCACCTCCGGTTCGGGTATGCCGCGTTCCAGTTCCTCCAGCACAATACGGGCCCGCTCTGCGCGTTTCACAGCAATTACAAATCAGCGGCGGTTCATATCACCCAGCGGGCCCAGCACAGCCTCACCTTCCTTGCGGGTCGTGTTATTCCATGGCTTCACGGCATCAGAGCTTCCTTTAGGTGCCACCACCTGGCGGTTGCTCGGGGGCACAGCCGGCATAGGCGGCTGGCATGCAGTCATCATCACCGCCACAAGCGGTGCCAGCATCAGCATTTTCTTCATCTTTGTCTTATTGGCTAACATATTAAAAAGCCGCCTGCCCATACCGGGCAGGCGGCGAAAGATATATCACTTGCCTGCGCGGCAGCTATCAGTTGCCCAGCGGCTTCACGCGGAACACGCGGTCGCCCAGCTCAGGACGCACACCCGGCTGCAGTTCCTTGGGCTCAAACTCAGCCACAACCATGCCACCGGAGATGGTGACAATGCGCAGCGGAGTCACCACCACGTCGCCGCGCTTCACCAGAAGCGGGGTAGCGTCACCGGGAACAAGGCCACTGTCTGCACCGGCGTTGAACACCACGAACTTCCAGCGAGAATCCACGGCGAGCAGCGGGAACTCATCATCATTCTTGGTGTAGTCCGTAAAGAACTTGTCATTGATAGCCGTCAGGCGGTTCAGCTCCACCTTCTCCTTGGCCAGCTTCTCTGTGGCAGCCGTGCGGGCAGCCTGCCAGTCGGCCAGGCGCTCATTGATTTCGGTTGTGCGTTTCTCTTCGCGCTCCACCACGCTCTTGATGGCTTCCATCACAGCAGCAAAATCAGCATTGGCATCAACCTCCAGCGCATCGGCAGCCTTGATGTGGGAAAGAGCCTCGTTAAAGGAAGCGCGCAGCTGTTCTACGCTTTCTGCCATGGCATCCACCTTGGCACGCACACCGTCAAGACTAGCCTTATGCCCGTCCAGCTTGGCCTGGGCATCATCGCGCTTTGCATGGCTGTCCCGCATTTCCACACGGGCAGCTTCCACAGCCTTGACAGCAGCAGCACGCTCAGAGGAAACAGTGCCGCGCTCAGCATCCAGATCCTGGTTCAGCTTACGCAGTCCCGTGGCGCTGCTGGCATCCACCTGCTGACCACCACCATGAGCAGCAATCAGCACATCCATCACTTTCTGCTGGTCTGCAGAGTACATAATGGCGGCACCACCGGCCAGAAGCACCAGAATAGAAGCAAGGAGTTGAGA
>JAFNWZ010000048.1 GCA_017379255.1 Akkermansia sp.
CGCGCCCAAGGCCATCAAGCTGCCCAACGGGCGCGAAGTCAAGCTGCTCTACCGCGAGGACGGCACCCCCGTTTTCGGGCTCAAATGCCAGCTGCTCTTCGGCGTGCCGCAGACTCCCGTCATCGCAGAAGGCCGCGTGAAGTGCCTGGTGGAAATCCTGGCACCCAACCAGCGCCCCTACCAGATTACCAGCGACCTTTCCTCCTTCTGGCGCAACGGCTACCCCCAGATGAAAAAAGACCTGGCAGGCCGCTACCCCCGCCACGACTGGCCCGACACCGCACCGGATGCGTAAACGCAGACGCGTTTTTAATATTCTGGCGCACTTCTGCCTTGAATCGACACGCGCGCCCGTGTACAATACGCGCGTTTTCTATGACTGAGCCCACTTCTCCCCAGCAAGAACCGCCGCACTATTTCGGCGAAGGCGCGCGTTTCCTGCTCACCGCGGCAGCAGCCGTTATCGTCATTTACGGCTTGCAGGCTGCGCGCAGCGTCATCCTGCCCATCCTCATGGCCAGCTTCCTGGCCATCATCAGCTACTCCATCACCAAACTGCTCAGCAAATACCTGCGCTTCCCGCACTGGCTGGCCGTAGCCGCCACCGTTGCAGCCGATGGCGGCATCCTCTTCGGCGTGGGCAGTGTCATTAATTTCCTGGCGGCAGACATGAAAGCCACCCTGCAGGGCGACTTCACTGTACGCATGGTGGAAAAATACAACGAGCTCATGCACTGGCTGGGCAATTTCGGGCTGGAGGAACAGGCCCGCGCTATCGTGCGCTCTCCGCAGGATTTGTTTGATACCCAGCAGCTGGTCAGCATGGTGCAGGCCATCTCCGGCCAGGCTATCTCCTTTGTGACCACCTGCACGCTGGTGCTCGTGCTCATGACTTTCATGCTGGGTGAGGCCAAGCTGTTCAAGAAGAACCTGCACAAGCTGCCCAGCAGCTCCAAGGGCAAGGAGGATTTCACCGTGGCGCTCAACGGCATTCAGCGCTACCTGTTCATCAAAACCATCGCCAGTGCCACCACCGGTGCCCTGGCATGGGGAGCCTGCGCGGCATGGGATGTACCCTTTGCCTTCCTCTGGGGCGTGGTGGCATACGTGCTCAACTACATCCCGACCATCGGTTCCATTGTGGCGGCCATTCCGCCTATCATCATGGCTCTGCTCATGGGCGGCTGGGGAGATGCAGCCGTCATCACCGTGTGCTACATCCTCATCAACTTCATGATTGGTAACGGCATCGAACCCATCTTCCTGGGCAAGCAGTTCGGCATTGCCACCTCGGTGGTGCTGCTGGCCGTGCTGTTCTGGGGCTGGGTATGGGGGCCCTGCGGTATGCTGCTGGCCGTACCCATCATGGTGCTCATCAAGCTGGCGCTGGAAAACTCGCGCGACCTTTCCTGGGTGGCCACCATCATGTCCGACGAAGTGCCCCGCCACGTCAAGAAATTCAACAACAAAACAGAAGAATAAACCATGCATTCCTTTGCCTACAAAAACGGTGCACTCCACTGCGAGGAGGTCAACCTGGCGGATATTGCCTCCGCCGTCGGCACTCCGGTCTTTGTGTACAGCAAAAAGACCATTGCAGATGACCTGGCCGAATTCCGCAACGCCCTGGCCCCGCTGAATGCCCATGTGGCCTATGCTGTGAAGGCCTGTTCCAACAAGGCTATTCTCAACCTCATGGCGCAGCAGGGCGCCGGATTCGACATCGTTTCCGCGGGTGAGCTCTGGCGTGTCATCAACGCCGGGGGCGACCCGACCCTCTGCACCTACGCAGGCGTAGCCAAGACCGAGCCGGAAATCCGCTACGCGCTGGAGCAGCAGATTTACTGCTTCAACTGCGAAAGCGAGAATGAGCTGCGCGAAATCAACCGCATTGCCGGCGAAATGGGAGTGAAAGCCCCGGTGGCCGTGCGCGTGAACCCGCATGTGGATGCCCACACGCACAAATACATCACCACCGGCAACGCGGAGAACAAATTCGGCGTGGATATCACCCGCATTGAGGAAGTCTACGCCACCATCGCCGCCGAAATGCCGAACCTGCACATCAAGGGCCTGCAGATGCACATCGGCTCCCAGCTCACGGAAGTGAAGCCCTTTACCGATGCCATAGAAAAAGTAACCCCCATCGTTAAGAAGTTCATAGAGCTCTACAACATCGAGTTCTGGTCCATCGGCGGCGGCATCGGCATCGTATACGACGGCTGCCTGGAATCCGGCCAGCCGGAATGGTGGGCCGCACACCCGGAGCAGATTACCATTCAGAGCTATGCAGATGCCATCATCCCCCTGCTGCAGCCGCTGGGTATCAAGATTCTGGTGGAGCCCGGCCGCCGCCTGGTAGGCAATGCCGCGGCCATGCTCACCACCTGTGTCTATGAGAAAAAGGGCGAAGCCAAGACCTTCAAGATGATTGATGCCGGCATGAACGACATCATCCGCCCTGCCCTGTACGAAGGCTATCACGAAATCTGGCCGGTGCAGGAACACAGCGGCGATGAAATCGTGGCCGACATTGTGGGCCCCGTCTGCGAATCCGGCGATTTCCAGGCTCAGAACCGCCGCATTGCCGATGTGAAGCCCGGCGAAGTGCTGGCCGAGCTCAGCGCCGGAGCATACGGTTTCAGCATGTCCTCCACCTACAACTCCCGCCCGCTGGCGGCGGAGGTGCTGGTGGATGGCAGCAAGTGGAGCATCATCCGCCGCCGCCAGACACTGGAAAAAATGGTAGAGGACGAATGCCTGCCGGACTGACAAGCCGCCAGCTGTCCATTTTTTTAAGCCGCCGGAATACTCCGGCGGCTTTTTATTCTTGGCTATTGTGGCAAAGCATGCTAGTATGGGGGCATGGTCAGAATATTAGCAGCAACCGATTTTTCAGAAGAAGGGCAGGCTGTGCTGGACTTTGCCGCCGAAATGGTGTGCAAGACCGGCGGCAAGATGTACCTGTTACATGCGGTGGAGCCCTGCATCATTGATGCAGCGGGCAGCCTTTCCGGCGCCAGCATGGGCGCAGGGGACATCCCCGGCAACCTGCCGAATGTTGATTACCAGCGCATGGATGCCTGCCAGGCCGTGCTTGCCATTGCAGATGCCCGCGCCAAGCAACTGGGCGAAAGCATCAGCAGGAAATGGGGCATCCCGATTTACGCCAAGGCTGAGGAAAGCGATGACATTGTGGACTGCGTGCACCAGTTCTGCCGCCGCCACAATATCACCCAGCTGGTTATCGGCAACCGCCACCATTCCCTGCTCACCTCCATCCTGCTGGGTAATACCGCAGAAAAACTGGTGCGTGCGGCCAGCATTCCGGTAACGGTAGTGCCCTGCGGGCCCAACACCACGCATTGATGGTCATCCTCTTTCTGGGAGACGTAGTGGGCGAACCCGGCCGCTGCGCGTTGTACAAGGCTCTGCCTGAGCTTCAGGCTGAGTACGGGGTGGATGTTGTCGTGGTCAATGGCGAAAATGCCGCTGGCGGCAAAGGTATCATCCCCCGGCTGGCGCGCGAATTCATGGAGCACGGGGTGCATGTCATCACGCTGGGTGACCATGTGTGGGATCAATCTGACCTGATTCCCTGGCTGCCCGAAGCTCCCAATGTGCTGCGCCCGTTCAACCTGCAACCCGGCACCCCCGGTTCCGGCAGCTGCATCATCGACACCCCGGCAGGCAAACTGGGCGTGCTCTGCCTGCAGGGGCGCACCTTCATGCGCCCCGGTGCAGAAAACCCTTATACCCAGGGATACGAAGAAGCCCTGCGCCTGCGCGAAGCCGGGGCAGATGCCGTGCTGGTGGATTTCCACGGCGAGACCACCAGCGAGAAGATTGCCATGGGCTACCGCATGGATGGAGTGGCCAGCGCCGTCATCGGCACACACACCCACGTACAGACGGCAGATGAACGCATCCTGCCCGGCGGCACGGCCTACCTGACCGATGCCGGCATGTGCGGCAGCCGGGATGGCGTGATTGGCCGCGACGCCGGGAACGTGCTCTACGGGCTTATCACCAACCTGCCCAACCGCTTTCCGATTGGCGGATTCCCCGCCATGGCAAACGGAGTTATCATCGAGGTGGATACCGCCACGGGAAAAGCCACCAGGATTGAACGCATTACCCGCGTATACGACGAAAAATGATGGATGTGGAACGATTTGGCGGCATAGCCCGCCTGTATGGAGTAAAGCCGGCTGAACGACTGGCGGCGGCACGCGTGGCCGTGGTGGGCATCGGCGGAGTGGGTTCATGGGCCGCAGAGGCTCTGGCACGCAGCGGCGTGGGCACTATCATCCTGCTGGATATGGATGACCTCTGCATCACCAACACGAACAGGCAGATTCACGCATTGGACGGCAATTACGGCCGCGCCAAGGTGGAAGCCATGGGTGAACGACTGCGTGCCGTCAACCCTGCGGTGCAGGTAGAGGAACTCATGGCATTCTACACCGTTTCCAAACCGGAACGTCTGTTTGACACCCAGCCGGATGTGGTGATTGATGCCATTGACAGCATGCGCCCCAAGGCGCACCTCATTGCCGAATGTTACAAGCGCCGCGTGCCGCTGGTCACCTGCGGCGGCGCAGGAGGACGCATCAACGCCGGGCTGATCGCCGTGGCAGATTTAGCCCGCAGCTGCGGGGACAACATGCTCTCCCAGCTGCGCAAGACACTGCGCAGGGAATACGACCTGCCCCTGCAGGACAAATGCCCGGAAACCGGTATCCGCTGCGTGTACTCCCCCGAGCGCCCGCGCTTCCCGAAATGCGACGGCACCGTGAGCTGCGAACGCGAAGCCCACCAGAAAGGTGGCATCGGCTGCGCCAGCGGCTTCGGCTCTGCCACCCACATCACCGGCACCTTCGGCTTCATGATGGCCGGGGAAGCCCTCAACCTTTTAACTCAAGACCACGCATGAAATTCAACGACCGCACTGCACGAGCCAACAAGCACACAGCCAAGAGCGAAGCCCGATTCGAAAAGAAACCCGCTGCCACCATCGTGGTGAAACCCCGGCCGGAAGGCGAACTGCTGGACATTCTGGAAGCCCAGCCGCAGGGGCTCTACCTGGTGCTGGACTGCGTGCAGGACCCTCACAACCTGGGCGCCATCCTCCGCACAGCCGATGGCGCGGGCGTAGCCGCCGTCATTACCCCCAAGGATAAGTCTGTGGGCATTACCGAAACCGTACTGCGTGTTTCCGTGGGGGCAGCGGAAAATGTTCCCTTTGTGCAGGTGACCAACCTGGCCCGCACCATGAAACAGATGAAGGATGCCGGTATCTGGTTTGTCGGCACCTCCGACCACGGAGACCGCTCGGTGTACGATATCGACTTCAAAGGCGGCATTGCCCTGGTCATGGGCGCCGAGGGTGACGGCATGCGCCGCCTGACCGAAGAGAACTGCGATTTCCTGGTGCGCATTCCCATGGCGGGCAAAGTTCCCTGCCTGAACGTATCGGTAGCCACAGGCGTGTGCCTGTATGAAGCCGTGCGCCAGCGCAATCTGTAAAGCTGCAATTTGCCATGAGCTGCATCATAGACATAGAGCCCCCGGCAGGGGCACTGGTCAGATTCATATCAGACCTGCACCTGGGGCACGAGCGCTGCGAAACCCCGCCCATGGGGCAACTGGCAGAGCTCCTGCAGGGGGTGGATATCCTCGTGGTGGCAGGAGACCTGGCAGAAACCCGCCCCTGCGCCTGGCAGGAACGCGGACTCACGGCGCGAAACGAATGGCGGCAACTCTGCCAGGCCCACGGCGTACAGCTGGTGGAAATTTCCGGCAACCATGACCCGGATACCCCTGCCCTGATGGCTCGTTTCTGGGAGGGCCGGGTGGTGGCCATGCATGGCCATGCCCTGCATAAGGAAGTAGCCCCCTGGAGCTGGGAGTACCTGCGCAACAAACAGGCCTGCAAAAAACTCATTGCTGACTTCCCCGATGCAGATGAGAATCTGGAAATCCGGCTGGAACTTTCCCGTGCCATGTGCCAGCTCACGCCCCCTATTCTGCGGCGGGAGGGGATTTCCAACCCGCTTCTGCGCGGTTTTCTGCACTGTTTCTGGCCACCGCAGCGGCCGCTGGGCATCGTGTGGAGCTGGCTCACCTGCGCCCGCCGCTGCGAGCAATTCACCCGCCGCTTTTTCCCGGAGGCAGAAGTCGTCATCTTCGGGCATCTCCACCGCTCCGGCAACTGGCGCTTCGGCAGACGCCGCATCCTGAACACTGGCGCCTGGTTCAAGCACGCCACACCGTATATCGTTGATATGCGGGATGCACAAATCATTTCTTACAGAAAACACAAGTGACATACGCAATACATCCTGCGGATGACTACTTTTTTTGAAAGAAACGCATTTATTGCTTGCGTTAAGCATTTTAGGGTGATATATTCTGCACGTTACTGAATCCCCCTCATACTATGAACAAGACCCAGCTCATCGACGCTATCCAGAAAGAACTCGGCCCGGACGCCACCAAGAAGTGCGCCGCCGATGCTTTGAATGCCACTCTCTCCGCCATCTCCAAGGCTGTTGCCACCGAAAAAGTTCAGCTTGTCGGGTTCGGCACCTTTGAAACCAAGAGCCGCCCGGCCCGCACCGGCCGCAACCCCCGCACGGGCGAAGCTATGACCATTCCCGCCAGCAAGGTGGTGACGTTCAAGGCATCCTCCACCCTCAAGGGCTGATAGATTCCATCCTTTTTAACAGAAACACCCCCGGTTCCAGAAGAACCGGGGGTGTTTTTTTCATCGTGTAAACTCAATCGGCCTCAAGCCAGCACAACCGCAGAATCCATTTCGTCCTCGCCGAGAATCAGCTCTGCCAGCACCGGCACACCGGTGTATTCCTCCAGCATGGCGCGGTTCGTTACAGCCGCGGTATCCCATTCTTCCTGCTGCTGGTTCAATATCAGACCACGGCATTCCAGACCGCAGGCCCGAATGGCACGGACCGTCATCACCGCGTGGCTCACCGCGCCCTGCCGGTTGCTCACCACCAGAAGCACAGGCAGCTGCAACGCACCGGCCAGCGCCGCCATGGTGCACCCCGGGCCCAGGGGCGTTTCCCAGCTGCCGGTGCCTTCCACCAGAACTGTCTGATACTCCCCCTGCAGCGCCTGAACAGACGCAACCAGCGCCTCCACATCTACCGCGGTGCGCTCAAACTCTGCCCCCACACGCGGGTCTGCTGCCGTGCGGAGATAGAGCGGGTTAATCGCCTCCAGATTCAGCATAGGCGCCCCGGCGGCTTCCCTCATGGCGCGCACCTCCTTGCGGTCGCCGCAGGAAACCGGTTTGCACCCCATGCAGGAAATCCCGCGCTGCACCAAATCGCGCAACAACGCACAGACCACATGCGTCTTTCCCACTCCCACATCCGTTCCGGCAATAAGATAAGCACTCATAACAATCTCTTACTCAGGCATGGAAAGGCGAATATCATCAATGCTCCACTCCGGGCTGGAGCCACGCACCAGCAAGTGGTTCACCATGAGCCATACCACTATGGCCGCCGCCAGGCATATCAACTTGGCCTGCCAGTTAGTGGTCAGAATTTTCCGCAATCTGATCCTGTGTCGCATAAGAATAAAGAAGTTTGGTTAAGCGTTCGGACAAAAGGTCAAGGTTAATATCCCGCTGCACCACATTACCCACCGCCAGCGAAACCGAGCCGGTTTCCTCGGAAACAATAATCACCACCGCATCCGATGCCTCCGCCAGGCCAATACCTGCACGGTGACGCAGCCCCATGCTGCGATCCTTCAGCTCACGGTTGGATACGGGCAGAATGGCAGCAGCGGCTACAATGCGCTCATTATTCACAATCACCGCACCGTCATGCAGCAAGGTCTTGGGCATAAAGATAGTGCCTATCAGCTCACGCGTGTAATGCGCGTCCAGCTCCGTACCCGTCTTGGCATACTCCTGCAACTTATTGGATCGGCAGATAGCGATGAGCGCGCCATAACGCTTTGATACAAGATACGAAACCGACTCCCGGACCAGCGAGACAAAATCCTGGTTCTCCTGCTGGTTACCCAGGAGACGCGCAATATATTTATTGGAGCCGAAACGGGCCAGCGCCGTGCGTAATTCCGGCTGGAACAGAATAACCAGCAGGGTTCCCGGCCCGATAATAAGCCCGGCGAGCTGCTTCAGCACCACGGCATGTGTCAGTTCCAGCAGGAAATACCCCAGAATCACCGTAGCCATAAGCCCGGCCAGAATGGCCGCTGCGCGGGAATCCTTCACCGCGCAGTACAACTGGTAAAATAATGCCCAGAGCACCAGAATCTCGAAAAGGGCTCTGAGTATCTCAAGTAAGGTCATGCCTGTATCTTACTATGTCTGCCGCAGTAAGGCAAGCGGAAATCAGAGTCACCGTCTGAATGGGCACATGTGTCCCAACGTTTCATTAGGACTGCTTTCAAATTCTTGTAGCACAGCTAATTGACAATACGCTGCTAAATTGTTTAGCGGCGAGCGTCCTGTCACGGCATAGCTTTAGCGAAGGCGGAAGCGAGCGGAATTCATAGCCCACGGCAGTGGGCGACAGATGTTAGGCAGGTGCAAGCGTGCGTTAGCACGCGACCCGTGAGGGCGTAGAAAGCGAGTGAAACGAGACTCGAAGCCCCAAGCGCCTGCTACCTCAAAAAAAATAACAGGAACCCGTGGAACGGGTGACAGCCTGCCACGGCGTAGGGCGTTAGCCC
>JAFNWZ010000049.1 GCA_017379255.1 Akkermansia sp.
GAAGCAAAAGTGTCCGAAAATCCCTTTGTTGAGGAGGAATTTTCGGACACTTGTAAGCCGGTTTGTATTATTCCCACTCTTTCATAGGGGTATAATGATTGGTGGTAAACGGTGTTATTTCGTGTTTTTGAGCTGTTTCATTTACACTGATTTTGCTCATTTCCACCTATTCCACCTGTTCCACGAGAAAAATGCCGTGATTTTGCCGTGAATGCCTGCAAGCATTATTGTGGAATCTTTTAAATCAGTATAGCACAAATCTATCTAAAAAACAATAGTTTTACGAAAAAACCCAGGCTGTTGGCGCAGCCTGGGTTTTGAGATTGGTGGTGGGATTTTCATCGCCTCGGAAAAGGCGTGTTGTTTATCTCTACATCGGACTCACCTCCTCAAGATTCTTGAAGCGTGATGCCGGCATGCAGTTTTTCACTTGCTTCTACTATTCCTCGGAGAATCTGCCTTTCAGCATCTTTCCTCACGAACATATGCATTTGCAGCATTACTGGCTCAGGACTCCTGGCACATATACTATCTGCAATGTCTTCGTATAGGTCCCGCAGAGGACTATACGTTGTTGGGGTACAGTGACATCCCATAAGCATACACGAATCTTGCCCATCCAGTGCAGTACTACTGAGAGCAAAATTGTCATAGCCTGGCTCGTCGTAATTTGGCGTAAGCACGAGTTGCCGTCCCTCACATATGCAGTATGCTGGGGAGCCAAAGCCTTTGACGAACTCCCATTTTAACTCGAAATCGCGGGTTGCGCGTTTGAGTGCCGCAACGAAGCGTTCTGTCAAAAATCTCGGGTCATCGGCGTAAATGATGTGGTCTTCGAGTGTGTTAGACATTGGTAAATCTCCAATCAGTAAATATTTGAAGGCGAATGCCGTTCATTCAAGCTTGTGCTTTGGCGTATAGTGCCTGCAATTATTCACAGATGATTTGACTACCGTGCTTGCAACGGCAGCATAAAGCGAGCGCAAGGCGTGTTCATCTGTGGGCCTGCCGCTGAGCTCATAGGCTGAGAAAATCGGTTCCTCATTGCGCAAATACGATAACCGAATGCCAGATTGCATGGCAGTCGCGAAAGGTTCGATTATAATTTTGCTTCCTGGGCTTAGGCCGGAAGAGACATATACCCCTATCCTTTGTTTTGCCGAATCATGTTCCCAACTCAATTTTGGACTCTCTGCTGTAAGGTCTTTTTTGAGTTGGTGCGCAAAGCATATAACTTGTGCAGAGGTGACGGGTTCTTCGGGGGTTGCTAAGATGTGCAGTTTACATTTCATGTTATTTCTCCTTGTTTGTGATTTTAGGTATATAAACGCTCTTTGAGCGGGTTTTTAAGGGTGCTGCCGGCCGACTCAGGCAGAAAGGAGTAAGGACCGTAATAGCCGGCAGCGTGGAGTGGCAGGCGGTACCTGCGTTTAGCGTGCATTAGGAGGAGTACACTCCGGGTGTATTGTAGTGACAATAGTAGCTCTTTTGATTCATGAATCTGCGAAACACTGAAGTAGAAGAAAGCGCACGCCTCGTATATTTTTCTCCTTCCAACTTTCTTTCAATTTAATTATGACTACGCGCCATATGCGATAAGTTCGTAATTGCAATTTTATTGCGTAGCTGGGTATGTCTTTATTTTGATAGAGGCTCGTATACGAGCATATCAAAAAAGGAGAACATACTTATGAAAACAACTCTTACGCGCGCAGCAATCATCCTGGCAGACATTCCGTACACCGAGTACAACCCCCACCAACATCACGGAAAACACTATTATGTTATCGTGTCGAACGAGAAGGCCTGTACATACTCGCCCGTAGTCCAGGCCATCCCTATGTCATCTAATATCAAGCGACACTTGCCTGTACAAATCGAGGTCCAGGCCGATTGCTTCTCCCGGCGTACCTTTGCGCTGGCAGAACAGATGACCCTCTTGCCCCGAACCATTCTGGAAGAGGGAAAATATTGTGGACAAATGCCCATCAAGGCCATGGACGAACTCCAAAAAGCGATAAAGCGACAACTTGCTCTGGATTAACCCCAAAATCAAGTGCCCCACGTGAATTACGTGGGGCACAGTTTGCTTTAGGGTGTATCTGTCTCTTTGACTGTCTCTTGGATTTGGGACCAAAGTTGTGTTTTCTCCGTATCAGCCAGGTTTCCGGTGATTTCAAGCAGGCGGCTCATATCGTAGCACAGATTCGCAATCGTAACTCGTAAGCTGTGCTCTGTGTGGCGCAGATAGTCAACACTGGCGCGCCGACCAACAATTTCAATTTCCAAGGACTCGGCTTCAGTGGCAAGCTCGTCCTTTTGCTTCATCATATCCAGGTATTCCTGCAGTGTGGGGGTATCTCCTAATATACTCATAGTGTCCTCCTTGTATATATTTGTCATGTTTTATGCACGTTCGGAAAGTGCCTCAATTGCATCGTATGAGGGAGTCATCTCTGCATCGGATAACACCTCGTCCAGTGCAGTGCGGTTGGCTCCGATGTGGATGGTGGATAGTTTGGAGAAAAGCCTTTGGATAGGCAGCAGGATGGTACGCAGGCGCTCTACGGCCGCTTCCAGGCGGTTCTTCTTTTGGGTTAGCACAGCGACTTCCTCTGCAAGTGCATCCCTTCTCTGAGCCTCCAGTGCCGCCTTAGACTGCATTTCTGAACATTCGTTTTTCAATTTCTTGATATCTTGAAGTGCCTGGTCGCGCTGGTATGTAGCCAAATCCTTACCAGCCATCGAGGAATCGCGCGCCTCGCGCTCAATCTCCAGGCCGAATTGCTGCTCGCAGATATCGGCGAAGGTATCGCGGATTTCTTCGGAGAATACCATCTGACGGTTGTTGTGACGCTTGGTTTCTGTGTCTTCGTCGGGGAGCTTTATTCCAGCCGCTTTCATGCCCTGTGATATGGAAGCTTTGATGCCGTCTTTATCCTCGGAAATCCATACACAACGAAAATGGATATGTACAGCTCCGCATTCATCCATGTGGCATGCTATCGAAAGGGGGATGAAATTTCGTGAGTATTTCTCCTGCAGTCTGCTTATCAGTATAGAAGCTGCGTGCTGAAGGGTATTGCTGTCGATGCCACAATCCTTGTCGCCGATGTAGAGTAGATACTCGTCCGGGCAGCTCTGCAGAGCAGTGTAGTACTGGCGTACCGTTTTGCATTTTTCCTTGTGCCGCTGAGTAAGATATCGAGCATTTACAGCATCGAGCCGGGATTTAAACAGTTTCTCATAAATTGCGAGTTCATGAGCTTGAAGATTTTTGGATTTTTTGTGATGTAGGGTTCTGTCTTCGTCTACATGGAATTCGACATACCGGTTTAGGTGAGTACGCGTCGGGTCAATATGTTTTGCCTTTTTTAGGTCAAAATGCCGGTCAAGATGCCGTGCGGAATAGGCAACACCACTTTTTGTTGTGCGCCCTTTGTGAGTGGTTATCCTGAGTGCCATAATCTTACCTCCTTATGTTTTACTAAAGAGAGTATGACAGCGAGGCATAACGGATAAATAGGCTGCGTCAACTAATACGCCCTATTGGTTTGACGCACACATCAAACCCGGCGCTCTTATGCAGAGGGCACCACCTGCGCGGTGGACGCGGTTCTCCCCGAACATGGCCCTTGTGCAGGGGGCGCCCGCAAGCGGGGAGATGCCTCCCGGCGGGCTCCTATGCGGAGAGCTTTTTGACTCAAACGAACGCAGCCGCCCTGTTACTCTGCGCTCCTTCTCGTCAAAATGGGTCCGACTGTGTATACACACAATCTGCCCCAACTGCAGCCTTATGCATCTGTAACTGTGATAAACTATTGTTACTGATGGTAAGGCAGCGATACTACACACAATTTGCCCCAGCTACTAAAACGACGGCAAATAGCAGTAGTATAATTTTTCTATGAAATGCGTTATGTACCGCTAAATCCCCAAAAGACATAATAACACCGGAATCATTACGAAAGGAATTATCATAATGGAAGATGAGATTTTAATAGAAGTCGAAGAAGATGACGAGCTTGACAGTATACCGGCTCCGTTGACAAATGTACTTCGGCCCGGCTTTGAAAGCTATCAGGCGCAGGGGTTGCACGATTACCTAATAGAACGCAAAAAAGTTTCTCCGGAGGAGTTTTATAGGGATGTATTTCCTGCAGGAGCTCTTGCAGATGCCAAAGTTCAGGAACAAGGCAAGTTTGCCTGCCGCATATACCGGGAGGGCGAGTACCCTCAGTATGTCAATAACGACCTGAAAGAAGTCCTCAAATGCACCCCTGAGCATGCTGCTCAGATGAGCTGCATTGCATATGCCGGCCGGGGAGAATCCCCCAAGCAGGCATGTGAGCTATACGCGCTGATTCTCAGGGTGCTCCTTCCGGAGGAAATCAGTTATAAGTATGCTGAATACAGCTTGAGGCGCATGGAGAGCGTTGTTGACCGGTATGGAAACTATCATCCGCGCACACCCCGGATATGCCCAACTTATATGCTGACGGACCCGAGCTATGAGACACTATATTTCTGCTATGTGTTCCGGGACTTTGTCCCAATGTATCACCATATGCATATAAAGCTGCAGCGCCTGTATGATGCGTTGTCGCGGACCATTCATCACCTATGGGATATTGGAGTGTGGGATGACCTTCAGAAAAAGTTCGTCTATAAATATGAGTGTATAAAGCCGCTGCCAGAGAGCATTTTCCATCGGTATCCGGTTGTTGGCTCTAAATACGGCAAGGGTGAATTCACAGCTTATAAAACCGGCCAAAAATACGACTTAAATGCGTTAAATGCGCTCGTTCCTAAGACATATCAGGCCAACTTGTATGATACCAAAATGACTATGGAAGAAGCGAAGGAGCAGTTTTCAGATTGGCACACAAGGCGCGTTGTTGAGAAGCGAAAGCCATCTAAAAGCCCCATCTATAAGGATAAAACGCTTTTGTATAAATGGTTTTTTAAAACGGCTTTCAAGCAAAAGGGCAATATCACGCTCGGCGCGATGGAGGCTCTTGCTGCTTGCGCAGCAAAAGGATTCATTGAACCTGATGTGTTAGATGAGGATTTGGCTGACCTACATACAACACTATCCGCTCGGTTTTCTGAGGACGATATCATAGTCCACGAGCAGCGTGCCAAAGAGCTCTATGACATAGACCCCTCCGCTTTAAGGCACTGGACCTTTGATGATATTGTAGAGCAGTCCGGTCTGCAACACAAACGCTACGACCGAAAAGGAAATACCCAAACGCAGCACATGAAGATACTGCAGGAGAAAAACGAGGAAAAATCTCGTAAGGACGCAGTTTTTTCCTGGTTTGAGGACAATCCTGATGGCACGCAGGCGCAATGCGCCAGAGAACTCGGAGTTTCCAGAAAAACCGTAAGCAAATGGATTGCGGTTAAGGAAAAGGCGGAAAAACGCAAAAATCTCTGCCCACACTGTGGCACGCCAATGGTCAAGACCAAAATCGAGCCTTATTTTTGGGCACTAAAGGCGAAGTTTTACTCGCGCATTGATAAGGATTGCCCCAATTGCCAGCATCATATAAAAGGCAAAGCCTACGTTTGCAAGGGACCAGCGCGATAGCGCACAGATGGTTCTTATGCTGCGCAGTGAAATGTGTTACCTCCACCGATATAAATGGTTATTTGTCGTTTATGCGGACGACAGCAAGACAATGCTCATGTGTGGGACCTACTCAAGTGAGGAATTTACAAAAGTACGGATTGACTTATGTTGGAAATTACTCAAGAGTGGGTTCCGCACAACCGCTTGCTTTTGATTGACTTACAGAAAAATGTAAGCCTAAAAAGCAAGTGGTAGCATCGGCAGGGGCGAACGCAACGGCAATCGGTGGCGCTACCGCAAGCATGAGCCCCGGCAGATGTTTGAGCAGATGTCGAGCAAGTCGTCACCCCACAACTGCGGCGAGCTGCGTAACCGGATGTTTCTTTTGTGTTGGCATTCAGCGAGCCGTAGTAAAGTAAAAGAGTCGCAATTTATTTGCGGCTCTACCAAGAATTGCAGCCAATAACGCAGATACAAGTCGTTTGACTGAAATCCCAAAATCCAAAACAACCCAAGCTTGGATTGTAATCCAAGCAGCCCCGCGGCTATGAGCGTAAAAAGTTTCAGAATGTTCATAAATGTTTACGATAGGTTAATTGCAAATAAAGAGGACTTCTGCTATAATAAATTAGTATTGTTTGTTAGTTGTACACTATAGAACAGTTCGACAAACTTGAATTTGGCGAGGTGATTTCCTTGGAGCAGGTTATTGAATACATTAAGAAAAAATACAATCCTCTTTCCATC
>JAFNWZ010000001.1 GCA_017379255.1 Akkermansia sp.
AGAAAGTGATGGTCTGCAGCACGAATATCACGAGGCATCCCTGCCCGAGTCGCTTGAAAAGCAATCTAAACACAACGCTATTCCCTAATCACTAATCACTATTCACTATTCCCTAATCACTATTCACTAATTCGACTGCATCCAATGGGTGGTTATCGAGCAGGAGGGGATACCAGCCGCTCACGGCGGGAGATTTGAGATAGGTGCGCTCGCTCCAGTAAAGCGGAATGACAGGCTGCGATTCGAGCATAAGCTGCTCGGCCTGGCGCAGATGCGCGCGGCGTTCCTCTGCGGAGCCAGTGGTGCGGGCGGCAGCCAGTGCGGCATCGCATGCAGGGCTGCCCCAGCCTGTGCAGTTGTTGCCACCACCGCTGCGCCACAGCTCCACAAAGGTCGCTGGGTCAAGGTAGTCGCCGCTCCAGGAGGAGGAGGAGATATCATATTCCCCGTTCTGCTGGGCTGCCTTGTAGGCCGTCCATTCGCAAGCGCGGATTTCCACGTGTATGCCCAGCTCCTTCTGCCACATGGCCTGGATGGTTTCGGCCATGACGCGCTGCACATCGCGGCTGGTGGTCATGATTTCCAGCGTGGGGAAGCCCTTGCCCTCCGGGTAACCGGCCTCGGCCAGCAGGCGGCGGGCCTGCTCTGCCTGCAGACGGCGGGGCGGATTGCCGGGCCGCTGGCGGCGGCCATAGGCGGCGGCCACCTGCACTTCGTAGCCGGCACCGGGGGGCGTGAAACTGGTGGCCGGGCGTCCTGCTCCGCGCACCACATCGTTCACCAGCGATTCGCGGTCAATGGCCAGCGAAAGCGCACGGCGCACGCGCACATCATCCAGCGGCGGGCGCTGTGTATTCAGACGGTAGAAAATGGTGCAGTAGTAGGCATCCTGGCAGTAGGCATCGGGGCGTTGCCGGCGCACCACGCCCAGCAGCTCCGGCGGCACATTGTTGGTGATGTGCAGCTTGCCATCCATGAACATGCGGGTTTCTGTGTAGCCGTTCACGATGGGCAGGAAGCGGATACCGCGGTTCTGCACCCCGGCCGCGCGCCAGTAGCGGGGATTGGCATTCACCTGCAGATAATCATTAAAGTGGTGGGAATCGAGCACATAGGCGCCGTTGCCCACCCAGTTGCCCACGCGGCTCCACAGGCTGCGGCGGTCAAGCATACCGCCGTGTGCCTCCACCGCATGCGCCGGCACCGGGCTCCAGGTGAAATGCAGCAGCAAATGCAGCAGATGCGGGGTGGGACCCGTCAGCCGCAGCCGCAGAGTGCGCGCATCCATCGCCTGCACGCCTACCTGTTCCCAGCCGCACTGCCCGCGGTTGTAGGCCTCTGCCCCCTCCAGCGGATAGAGCATTTCGGCATATTTGCCGCCAAACTCCGGGTGCAGCAGCCGTTTGTAGGCATACACGAAATCATGCGCCGTCACCGGCTTGCCATCGCTCCACACCGCATCGCGCAGATAGAAAACCCACTCCGACGCATCGGCATTGTGTTCCCAGCGCTCGGCCATGCCGGGGTGAATGATGGTTTCATCCTGCGCATCCGGCCGCACCAGCCCCTCCAGCAGGGCGGCAATAATCTTGCCATCGGCCACGGCCGTGGCCTTGTGCGGGTCGAGGCTCAGGGGCTCCTGGTTGTTGCCCACGATGAGAATGCCCTGCTCCGCAGCTTTATCTGCCGAACTGCGCGAATCTCCACAGCCCGCCAGCAACAGGGCAGCTACACTCACACACATGGTCGGCCATATCTTCACGCGCCCTATTCTACCACACGCCCGCCCCCGCGCAAGGGCACAATGCGTCAATTTCATTTCCAATTCCGTCCGCCCAGCTGCATACATACGCAGCCCCCCGCTGTACGCCTCTGCAGGCCTTCAGCATTCCGAATGCTGACGGTTCTCTAAGATGCTGCAAATTCAGTATAAATGACAGATCATTATATCTGAAACCAGAATACAGGATTCACGATACTTGATGCATTAACAAAAAAACACATGCAATTATGCAATCTCAGCTTGCTACAGCATTCGGAATGCTGTAGTATGAATCCAACAGCAAGGAGAGTCCGGCATCTCTACATCCCATCATGCGGATGACCAGGCGTTGCATCTCAAGTTGCTCCCTTATTCCAAACTTCCAAACCTAATCAACATGAAGAAAACCATTATCGCACTTATGGTTCTGGCGGGTGCAGCCTCTGCCGCCTCCATCGGTTATAACGAAATGACGGCCACTCAGCAGGCCGGCGTATCAAAGTACTGGACAGATTCTCAGACCCTCACCTCAGAAAGTGATGTATGGAGCAATCTCAACACCGGTACGTCATTCACGATTTCCTTTGACATTACAAAAATCAATGTACTCAGCAGCGAGTCGACCATTGCCAGCTTTGCCGGCTCGCACAATGCAAACGGCTATGATGATGGCAAGCTGTTAATCAGAATGTCAGATTCTGGAAGCCTTACACTTATCAATTCCCACGGCACCAGCAGCAATGCCTGGTCTGAGTACTTTGATGGCTCCACCTACGGAGACGCCACAGTCAGCGCATACTCTACAGATTTGGGACTGACAGTCGAAGAGAGTCTTACGACCACCACCACCTACACTTTTGTTTCCGACACAGTAAGCAAGATCTTCACCATCTACAAGAATGGCATCCAGATTGACCAGTGGACCAACTGGAATACTGACACAGGCCTTACCGGAATGCAGCTCGCCGGCAGATTCGGCGGTGGCTCCAGACTGACCGGAGACGAAACGGTCGAATTCGATAACGTGACCATCTGGAACAAGGCTCTGAGTGCAAAAGAAGTGGGTTACATCGTCACCCCCGCTATCCCCGAGCCCGCCACCGCCACGCTTTCCCTGCTGGCTCTCTGTGGTCTGGCAGCCCGCCGTCGCCGCAAGTAAGCAGCAATTCAGGCATTTTTACAAAATCCGTTGCTCTGCAAGGAGCAACGGATTTTCTGTCTTCGCCAAATTAGAATCTCTATACCTCGAGACTCATCGCATGTAGAAAGAATCACTAAAAAATCATTTTTTTCTTGACACTTAAACCATA
>JAFNWZ010000050.1 GCA_017379255.1 Akkermansia sp.
AGGCCTACTCTCGATTTGGATTTTCTGGGGATAAGCATACACAACGGCAGGGAATCGATTTTACAAGCATTCCGGGAAATCATCTCCATTCCCTGCCCAGAAGACGCCGTCATATTTGACCCGGACAGCATGACCGCAAAAGAAATCACCATACACCGGGGATACCAGGGATTGCGGATTCAGCTTCAAGCACATCTTGATACAATCAAGCAATTAATCTCCATGGATATCGGGTTTGGCGATGTCATTACCCCCGGCGTTCAACATCTCGACTATCCGTTAGCCGTCAATGGACTCCCACAGGCGCAAATACTCGCCTACCCGCTTGAAACAGTACTGGCAGAGAAATTTGAAGCCATGATCTCGCTGGGGGAGGACAACAGCCGGATGAAAGATTTTTTCGATGCATACATGATTTTACAGGCACACGCAATCCACGATTCTCTTTTACAGGAAGCCATACACCAGACTTTTAAGAACAGAAAAACAGCTTACTCCAATCCTCCCGCCCTGTTTTCATCAACCTTTTCTCAATCAGAGAAAAGAGCTCTTATGTGGAGCCAATTTCTAAAAAAAATACAATTCAACACACCCCTAACCTTTTCCGAAGTTCACGACTACATATGCCAACGCTTCGAAAAACTCCTGCCATCAAGAAATATCATTGAATGATCAACCCACATTTTCGCTGAGTCTGGCCGGGGAGCGGCTGGGCGTGGTACCGGCGGGGGCTTTCCCCCGGCTGGAGCGGGCGTTTGCCCGCAGCGCAGGGGCGGGCATGCTGGATTTGCTGCGCCATGGGCTGCCGCTGGGCGCGGGGGCTTTCCCGGTCTGGTTGCGGGAGCGGGCACAGGAGCTGTGCATGCAGCATTTGCGGCAATTGCGGCGCGGGGAGGTCGAGTTTCCACAGCTTTCTGCCCGGCAGGCAGCTGCCTGGCTGGAGGGGATGCCGCCGGTGTATGGCGGCGCGGTGACAGCGGGGATGCTGGGCGAGTGGTTCGGCTCGCTGGAGGCAGCACTGGCCTGGCAGGCAGAGCGCGAGCTGATGACACCGGAGAAATGGCTTGAATCGCTGGGCGAGGGCTGGCAGCAGCTGGGTAAGCTGTGTTTCCACCTGGCCGAGAATGGCGGCGAAGGGGCAGATTCGCATCCTTTTGCCTTTCTGGCGACCTTTATTCACCGCGCCGGGCAGGATGGCAGGCCGCGCCATGCGCCACTGGCCATGGCGCGCCAGGTGTATGCCGGTGATGCCGCGGCGCTGGCAGCGCTGCTGCGCCCGCTGCAGCAGGCGGCGGCGCAGCAGCCGTTCCTGAACCAGCTCATCAACAGCGGAGAGGTCTACAAGCCCTGTGCCTGGGGGCCGCGCCAGGCCTACGATTTTCTGGAAAGCCAGCCCCTGCTGGAGCAGGCAGGAATCGAGACCCGCATGGTGAACCTGTGGCAGAGCCGTCCGCCACGGGTGGAGCTGGAGGTGCAGCTGCAGCCCGGCGGCGAGAACCAGAAGCCCGACCGCGCCCCCGCACTCAATATCTCTACCCTGCTGCGCTTCAACCCGCGCGTGGTGCTGGGCAATTATGCCCTCACCGAAGCCGAGCTGGAGGAATTGCTGGCCGGGGAGGACGGGCTCATCCGTTTCCGCGGCGAATGGGTGCGGCTGGACAGGGAGAAGCTGGAGAAACTGCTCAACAGCTGGCGGCATGCCACCCGCATGGCGGCCGGGGGTATTCCCCTGCTGGCGGGGTTGCGCTGGTTGCTCGGCAAGCACAGCGATGCCCTGCCGGAGCTCCCCCCGCCGGATGAGGACGGCATGCGCGCCCTGGCCGCACCCGCCCTGCAGGAAGCACTGCAACGGCTCTGCATCAGCCGGCATGCGGCACAGCTTCCCGGGAATCTGGCACATACCCTGAGGCCCTACCAGAAAGACGGGGTACAGTTCCTGCTGGGGGTGACGGAGGCAGGATTCGGGGCCTGCCTGGCGGATGATATGGGACTGGGAAAGACCCTGCAGGTCATTGCCTGGCTGGCGCATCTGCATGCCACCGGGGCACTGGAGGAACGCGCAGCACTCATCGTAGCCCCTGCCTCGCTGCTCACCAACTGGCAGGAAGAACTGCGCCGCTTTGCCCCCCAGCTCAACACCCTGGTGCTGCACCCCGATATGCTGAGCCGCCAGGATGCCGGTTACCTGCAACGGAACCCCGCGTGGCTGCTGCGGCGGGCGCATGTGGCGCTCACCACCTACGGCATGGCCACGCGGCTGGCTGAACTGCTGGCGGCCGAGCCCCTGCCCGCCCTGGTGCTGGATGAGGCGCAGGCCATCAAGAATGCGGATTCGCAACGCACCCGCGCCCTGGTGCAGCTTCAGGCAGCGCGCCGGGTGGCGCTCACCGGCACGCCGGTGGAAAACTCGCTGGGTGAGCTGCACAGCCTCTTCCACTTCCTCACCCCCGGCCTGCTGGGCACGGAAAAGGAATTCAACGCCCTGGTGCAGAAAATGGGAACCGACTACACCCCGCTGCGGCGGCTGGTACGGCCTTTCATGCTGCGCCGCCTCAAAACCGACCCCGGACTGCTTCCCGAACTGCCGCCCAAAACCGAGCAGCCCGCCTACTGCCTGCTCACCCCGGAACAGACCCGCCTCTATGCCCGCGAGGTGGAAAAGCTGCAAAGCATCATCCACGAGCCCGACCCGCAGACGCGTCTCACCCTCCTGCTCCCCATCCTCAGCCATCTGAAGCAGATCTGCAACCACCCCGCCCAATACCTGGGCGAAAGCTACTACGACCCCGCGCAGAGCGGCAAAATGACCCGCCTGGGCTACCTGGCCCGGCAGATTGCCGCCGCAGGCGATGCCGCCCTCATCTTCACCCAGTACCGCAGCATGATGGAACCGCTGCACGACTTCCTGGCCGGCATCTTCGGGGCGCCGGGCCTGGTGCTGCACGGCAGCACCCCCATTGCCGAGCGCCAGCGGCTGGTACAGCAATTCCAGCACCCCGCCGGGCCACCCTTCTTCCTGCTCTCGCTCAAAGCCGCCGGCACCGGGCTCACCCTCACCCGGGCGCGCCACGTCATCCATTTTGACCGCTGGTGGAACCCCGCCGTGGAAAACCAGGCCAGCGACCGCGCCTACCGCATCGGCCAGCAGAACCCGGTCATCATCCACCCGCTCATCTGCCGCGGCACCATTGAGGAAAACATCCACACCATGCTCACCCGCAAGCGCGACATGGCCGATAAACTCCTCTCCGGAGGGCTGGAAAAACTCCTGCTCCACCTCCCGCCGGAGGAATTGCTCGCCCTCATCGGCGGCGCTCCCTGATGTAAAAACGACCCGCCATAGCCCCGGAACAAGGGGCGCATCATCACGCCCATTTCCTGAAAATCGGGAATGTGATTCCCGATTTTCAGGAAATCAACCGGATAGTAAGGGCAGGGATGCGTGGATTTTTCACAAGCAGGCAGTATAGATGAAGCGTGCCGCAATTTGCGCTTGCAACAGGGTGGGGAAACGGGTAGACTGACGGGTATATGAGCAAAGAGATTACCCTTGAGCAAGATAAGCTGATGGCACAGCGCCAGCGCGCGCTGGATGCCGCTATGCTTCAGATTCAGAAAGATTTTGGTGAAAACGCCATCATGCGTCTGGGCGACCGCAAGACCATGGAGGTAGAGACGATTCCGACCGGCAACCTGCTTATCGACCGCGCCCTGGGCGTGGGTGGTTTCCCGCGTGGCCGAATCGTAGAGGTATTCGGTCCGGAATCCTCCGGTAAGACAACCCTGACCCTGACGGTGATTGCCCAGGCCCAGAAGGCCGGCGGTCTGGCTGCCTTCATCGATGTGGAGCATGCGCTCGACCCCGCATACGCTGCCAAGCTGGGCGTGAACCTGGATGACCTCCTTGTTTCCCAGCCGAACAGCGGTGAGGAAGCCTTGCAGATCTGCGAAGCCCTGGTGCGCTCCAACGCCATCGATGTGGTGGTGGTGGACTCCGTGGCCGCACTCGTGACCAAGCAGGAACTGGAAGGCGACATCGGCGACAGCACGGTGGGCGCCCAGGCCCGCCTGATGAGCGCCGCCCTGCGCAAGCTCACCGCCCTCATCTCCAAGGCCCGCACCATCTGCATCTTCACCAACCAGATCCGCGAGAAGATTGGCGTGATGTTCGGCAACCCGGAAACCACCCCCGGTGGCCGCGCCCTGAAGTTCTATGCCTCCGTGCGCTGCGATATCCGCCGCATCGGCCAGATCAAGGGCACGGACGGCTCCGTCTCCGGCAACCGCACCAAGCTCAAGGTGGTGAAGAACAAGGTAGCCCCGCCCTTCAAGGAATGCGAGTTCGACATCATGTACAACGAAGGCATCTCCAGCGTGGGCAGCCTCATCGACCTGGCCATGGAGTTCGACATCGTGCAGAAGCGCGGCTCCTGGTTCAGCTACAACGGCGGGCAGCTTGCCCAGGGACGCGATGCCGCCAAGGACACCCTGCGCAACAACCCTGAGCTCTACGCCGAAATTGAAGCCAAGGTGCGCGAAAAACTGGACGCCGCCGGCACCAAGTAACCCACTTCAACAGGCGGTCGGCAAACCCGGCCGCCTTTTTTCATGAATACCCCAGCCGCAGTGCCGCAGATTCCCCTGCCCCCCCACCCCACTGGCGCCTCGCCAGAGGAGGTAGAGGCGTATGCAGGGCACTGTCTGGCCCACCTGCACCTGCAGGACTGGCAGTTCGGCTGGGATAAAACCGTGCGCCGCCTGGGCTGCTGCAAGATGCAGCAGCGCCGCATCAGTCTTTCGCGCTACTATGCCGAAGCCTACGCCAGCAAGGATGCCGCCCAGCTCTGGCGCACCCTGCTGCATGAGCTGGCGCACGCCCTGGCATGGGTGCACCATGGCGCCCGCGGACACGGCCCGGTGTGGAAGCGCTACTGTGCCGCGCTGGGGATTCCCGGCGAGCGCGCCAGCACACGCGGGGTGGAGTTCACCAGCCCGAGGCCGCAGCAGCTGGCAAAATTCAGCCTGTGCCACCGGGAAACAGGCGAGGTCTACCGCACCTACACCCGCAAACCGCGCATCAGCGCACACCGCCTGCGCCAATGCTACATCCCCGGCCGCAAGGCAGATACGCTGGGTCAACTCACTATCAAGAGCCTTGAACCCTGACCATGGCACGCTACAAATCCACCGATGATGCCTTCCCCGCCCCGGAATACGACCAGGGCCAGGAGGATTACCGCGTACCCCCACCCCGGCGCCAGCCCCGCCGCGCCTGGGAAACCGCGCCGGAATACGAGCCACTGCCGGAGAATGTGAACCCGATTCAGGAGTTCAAAGCTCCGCCCCGCAAAGGCACCGGCTGCCTGCGCGCACTGTGGCTCATGATAACGCTGCCGCTGCGCATCGTGTTCTGGACACTGCGAAAACTGCCAAAAATCGTGCTCATTCCCACCAAGATTCTGCTGAGTCTGGGCTTTGTGGGGCTGATTCTGGGCGGCATCCTGGCCATCATCTACGGGGTGAAAGCCGGGCGGTACGACCTCTCGCAGGTGACCCGCATGCCGGAACGCACCATCGTGCTGGACCGCAAGGGCAACGAAATAGGCACGCTGCATGGCGAAAACCGCCGCAGTATTGCCAACATTCACGAAGAAGTGCCGCGCTACATGATTGATGCGCTGGTGATGCAGGAAGACCGCTCGTTCTGGACGCACGGCGGCATCGACCCGCGCGGGCTGCTGCGCGCCGTGGCCCAGGTATTCAAACACCACCGCACCACCCAGGGCGCTTCCACCCTGACCATGCAGCTGGCCAAGAACACCTACAACCACAGCGAACGCAGCTTCGATGCCAAATTCACCGAAATGGCGCTGGCCCGCCGCATTGAATCCACCTACGATAAGGAAACGATTCTAAAATGCTACCTCAACCGCGTCTTCTGGGGACACACCTTCCTGGGTCTCAAACAAGCCGCCTACGGGTATTTCGACAAACTGCCGCGCGACCTCACCGTGAGCGAATCAGCCATGCTGGCTGGCATTATCTGCAGTCCCAACCAGTTCTCGCCCTACCGCAACCCCTCTGCCGCCAGAATCCAGCGGGACAAGGTGCTCAAACTCATGTATGAGCACGGAAAAATCACCCGCAACGAGTACGAATACGCCCTCAAGGAACAACTGGTGACCCGCAAGCCCGAGCGCCGCGGCAATGACAACTACGCCCTGGACCTGGTGCGCACCGAGGTGGACCACCTGCTCTCCCTGCTGGATTCCAAGGATGAACGCTTGAAGGAAGAGGTCGTCATCTCCGGCGGACTGCGTGTGCAGACCACGCTGGATATCGACCTGCAGGACGACGCCATGCGCGAGATTGACTCCCGCCTCACCGCCATGTTCGAACGCCGGAAAGGCTGGAAACACCAGACACGCGCCCAGTTCAAAGCCCTGAAAGCAAAAACCCCGCAGGAGGAGCAGGACAAACTGCGCCCGAAATACCTGCAGGCTGCCTGCTGCGTCATCGACAACGCCACCGGCGCCCTGCTGGCCGTGGTGGGCGGACGGGACAGCACAGAATCCCCCCTCAACCGGGCGCTGCAGAGCCGCCGCCAGGTAGGTTCTGTGTTCAAGCCGCTGGTCTACACCGCCTTTTTTGAACGCGGCTATGGCCCGCGCAGCATGATTTCCGACGGTCCGATTCAGCGCGGCGAAATTGCCGGAGCTCCCCGCTGGCGCCCGCGCAACTCAGACGGCCGCTTCGCCGGCATGAACACTGCCGCCTGGGGATTGCTCAAGAGCCGCAACACCATGGCCGTGCGCGCCGGCAACGCCGCCGGGCTGCAGAATGTCATCAACACCGCGCTGACCGCCGGATTCCCGCGCCCCACCTACACCCTGGGGCCCACCATCTACCTGGGCACCTGGGAAGCCTCACCGCTGGAAGTAGCTGGCGCCTTCACCGCCTTTGCCAACGGCGGGGTGCGCCCCACGCCCTACATCATCCAGCATATCACGGACAAGGAAGGCCGCGTGGTGTGGCAGAACACCCCCTCTGCCCGCCGCCTGTGTTCCACCCGCTCTGCCAATGCCATCTCCGCCGTGCTGCAGCAGATAACCAAGCCCGGCGGCACAGCCGGAAGCATGCAGGCACTGGGTTTCAAGCACCCCTGCGGCGGCAAGACCGGCACCACTAACAACTACACCAACGCCTGGTTCTGCGGCTTTACCTCCGACCTGACCGCCGCGGTCTGGGTGGGCTTTGACCGCCCCGCCATGATTGCCGATAAGGCCTATGGCGGCACAGTGGCGCTCCCCCTCTGGGTGGGAATCATGAAATGCGCTGCCGCCCGCGGTTACCAGATGGCCAGAATCCGCACCGCCCCGGCCAGCGCACGCAACTACGGACTGCGGCTCTGCCGCGTCTCGGGCATGCTGGCACACGCCGGCTGCGAATACGAAGGCAAGGCCTATATCGAAACCATGGCAGATTTCACCAAGAAGCGCGGTATGTGCACCGTGCATGCAGAGCTGGCAGAAGACCCGGATGCAGATGGTGCAGCAGAAGTAGCAGAAGACCCGGATGCCACGCCGGATATCGATGACCTGCCGCAGGATGACGTGGCTGAAGAAGTATAACCCCCTCCCGAAACGTGAAGCGATTCCTCCTCATTCTCATGCTTGCCACTGCTGCCCTGGCCCAGGCCTGGCAGCAGGTGGATGAAAACGCACCCGAACCCGCCCGGGAATTCCGCGCCGCATGGGTTGCCACCGTATTCAACCTGGACTGGCCCAGCAAGGCTGGCCTGCCCGCCAGCCAGCAGAAGGCAGAACTGCTCCGCATCATTGAGCAGGCTGCCCGGATGCGCCTCAACGCCATTATCCTGCAAGTCCGCCCGAATGGAGATGCCCTCTACAAATCAGACTTAGAACCCTGGAGCGCATGGCTGAGCGGGCCCGGCACCAACCCGGGATACGACCCGCTGGCCTTCGCCATCACCGAGGCGCACCGCCGCGGCATTGAGATTCACGCCTGGTTCAACCCGTTCCGCGCCACGGTGAGCAGCCGTCCGGTTGGACGCAACCATATTTCCCGCCGCCAGCCAGGCTGGTTACTCAAAGCTGGCAGCACCACCATGCTCAATCCCTCGCGCCCGCAGGCGCGGGGGCATGTCCTCAGGGTCATCATGGATGTGGTGCGCCGCTACAACATTGACGGCGTGCACCTGGATGACTACTTCTACCCCTACCCGCCGCACCACAACGTGGCCGATGGCCGCACCCCCGCCCAGCGCCGCGCCGCCATCGATTCCTTTGTGCAGGAGCTCTACCGCCAGGTCAAGCAGGCAAAACCCCACGTGCGTGTGGGCATCAGCCCCTTCGGCATCTGGCAACCGGGCTTCCCGGAGCAGGTGCAGGCCGGGGTGAATGCATACGAAGACCTGGCCTGCGATGCACGCAAATGGCTGGCCAGAGGCTGGGTGGATTACCTCTCACCCCAGCTTTACTGGCGCTGCGAAGGCCCGCAGAGCTTCCCCGCCCTCATGCAGTGGTGGAGTGGCATCAACCCCAGCCGCCCGGTGTGGCCGGGCATTGCCTCCGTGCGCATTGACAGCAAGGAAGACCCCGGCCGCAAAGCCTCCGAAATCGGCCGCCAGATTGCCTACTCCCGCCAGCTGGCACGCCAGAGCAGCGGCGAAGATCATCGCCGCCGACGCGATCCCGCACAGGACAAAGATAATGCGTTTCTCGCTCATATTATCTCCCTTTCGCCAGACTGCCGAAAATCTCCGTCAGCATCATCAGCCCGCGGGGCAGGTGGAAGGGGTCCTTCACCGGCAGCGCCGCCGAGCTGCCCAC
>JAFNWZ010000051.1 GCA_017379255.1 Akkermansia sp.
AGATTATCCTTACCGATGTGGAAGAAGGCAAGTCCCTTGACCTTTCCGGTAACAACTGGGGTACGGAATCTCTGTACGAGATATTTGCCAAAGCCGGCGAATGGGCTCCCTATATCACTGTTGATGGTAAGACGATGAATGATATGGAAGATATCCTTGTTACCAATACGGATGACTCCGGCTCCGGTTCGTTGCGCGAGGCTATCGAGCGTGCCAAGGTATACAGCGCAATGGGGGTGACAACTCCCCGCATCGTCGTCAGCCCGGAGCTGGCAGGGCAGAGTATTGTTCCGAGTTCCCCATTGCCTTCGCTGGATGTGGATTGCGTCATTGAGGGTAATGGTATTGTTATTGAGGAAGATGTTTTGAGGTGCGGGGCCAATGTTGAGATTAATAATCTGACCGCTCTCGGTCTGGTGCTGGAACGTGATTATACCATTTCATGTGAAGGTCTTGTTCTGACTGATCCCCATCCTGTTGTGCTATATAATGAGAGGAATGGAGCCGCGATAGATTGGTCCGGTATTACCTTTACAGCTGAAAATCCCAGCATTGTTCTTCTATTCCTGGTGGATGGCACGCTGAGCCTGCCTCCGTCGCAGATGACAGGTGGTTACAAGTTCTGGAGCGACACTACCCTTCATAGTGGAGATACCCTGACCTTAGAAGATGGGGTTGTGCTGTCCAATTTTGGCTCGCTTCGTCTGACCATTGAAGGCACGCTGCAGGCAAGTTATACGGAAGCTGTGGATGTGTTCAAGTCTTCCGGCTCATGGTTTGACGTTTTCGTGCAAAACGGTGGCAAGCTCTTGCTGGAGAATGCCAATGTCAATTTGGTGGCATCCACGAACTGGTTCCGCGTTCAGGAGGGTGGTACTCTTGAAATGACCGGCGGATCCGTTCAGGTAGCTGACGCATTGAGAGTGTATACCGGAGGCGCAGCCGAGCTTGCGGGCGTGACCCTGCAATCTGCGGTGTCTGTTGAGGGCGGTGCTCTTTCGTTGGATGATTGTGTCTTCAATAACAAGACGTTGCATGTCGGCTCTGGTTCTACGTTGTCTTTGTGCAACACATCCGGCATCAGTACGCTGACCATTGATGGCAGCGCCACGATTACGGCAATCACCGGTAACGACTTCACTTCCACCACGCTCAACCTGACTAACTTTGCAGAAAATCAGACCATTGATTTGTCCGGCAACGAATGGGGCACAGATGATATCAATGAGATTTTTGCCATGCTGGGCGCTGCTGCAAACAAGGTGACCATTGATGGCCAGACCGGTATCGCCTCCAATTATTTCATCGTGACCAACACGAATGATAGCGGAGCCGGGTCTCTGCGCAATGCCATTGCGCAAGCTAATGCCTACACCGGGGAGGGCGTTCCTCTGATCCGGTTTGCTTCCAGCCTCGCCGGGCAGACGATTCAGCTTTCCTCTGCTCTTCCTGCAATCAGTGCCGATTGCGTCATAGAAGGCCGTGGGGTTCGTTTGTCCTCGTATTCCCTCACCTGCACGGGCGACGTGGAGCTTAATGATATAACGCTTCCCCAGCTTGTGCTTTCCGGAGCCGGCTCGGTTTCCGGTGAAAATATTACCCTGACATCGCAGAATGCACTCGTCCTCAACAGCGCGCAATGCTCGGTTGATTTCTCGGCCATCACGACGACTGCCGCCGATGTGTATGTGAGCATTTATCCGGAGTCGCTGTCCTCTTTGAGTGCTCTGCCCGCATCTTTCTCCGGGGGCTACAGGTTGTTGAGTGCTCCCACCGTCAACAGCGGCGAGACCTTAACGCTCGCAGACGGAGTGATGCTGAGTAATTCAACCTCCATGTCGCTGAATGTCTACGGCACGCTGCAGGCATGTTATACTGAGACGGTGACAGCTTTCAGCTCTGCTCAGAGTTGGTTCAGAATTTTCGTGCGCAATGGTGGTAAATTGCAATTGGAGAATGTCGGTGTTAACCTGACCGTCTCTCAAAGCAGCTTCTCTGTTGAATCAGGCGCTACTCTTGAAATGACCGGCGGTTCAGTCAATGTTGTTGGCGGTCTGCAAATTCGGGCGGGGGCTTCTGCATCGTTAACGGATGTGGACTTCCTTTTTCACGTGAATGTGTCTGGTTCTGCGGCAATATCCAACTGCTCGTTCAATAACAATGCGCTGTATGTCCAACCCGGTGCCAGCATATCTCTGGTTAACTCCAATGGCCTGGGCTCTCTGTCTATCGATGCCGGAGCAACCATTGAAAACATCACAGGTAACGATTTCTCCAACACGACGCTGAGCATTACAAATGTATCAGCCGGCACCCTCATCGACCTTTCCGGAAATGAATGGGGCACAGACGATATCGATGCGATTTTTGATAAGCTGGGTTCTGCTGCGCCGTATGTGGTCATTGATGGATACACTCAGGATGGCCTGGGCGTTTTCAATGTGACCAATCGCAATAATTCCGGACTTGGTTCCCTGCGTAATGCTCTGCTGTGTGCAGCTTCCTACACTGGAGATGTGGTTCCCCGTATCATCGTCAATCCGGATTTGTCCGGGCAGACTATTTCTCTCTCATCTGCTCTGACGGTTGGTGATGTGGAGTGCAGCATTGAGGGTAATGGCGTGATTCTGACCGGTTATTCCATCAATAATTCAGGCAATCTGAGTATTACGGATTGTTCCCTCAGAACCTATATTACCTCCAGCGGTTCGCTGAGCCTGTCGGGGGTGAACTCCACATCTTACATCGCAGCATACGGAACAACTCTGCTCGATGGTGTGACCTGCACCACGCTTTATGTGGACAGCGCTTCCGATGTAAGCGTGGGCGAGGGCGGCGTGACCCTGACCGGTACAGAGGCAATCCGTCTGGTGAACTTCAGCGGCAATGTGGATGACTTCCTCGATGCGTTTACCTGGACGGCTATCGCTGCAGGGGCTTATGTGGGTATTTCCGGAACATTGTACACGAGCACCCTTTCTGCCTTGCCTGAGTCATTTACCGGTAATTACAGATTGGTGTCGGATGTTTCCGTGGCAGCGGATGAGACTGTTACCGTGGAAGATGGGGTGGGCATCAACATGCGGGGGTATGACATTGATGTGTATGGTACCCTGAATGCTGAATACGAAGAGGTAAGCGACCTGCTGACCACGACAGGGGATTATGCCTACCTGAATATTCAGGACGGAGGCCAGGTGAACTTGAAGAATGCCTCGTTGAACATTGGTTCGGGCAGCCTTTGGGGGCGCGTGAGCGTGCTTTCCGGCGGTGTTCTGAATATGGAGGGGGGCGACCTCTTTGCCAATTATTACCATGTGCAGATTGCTGCGGGCGGCCAGGCTACACTGGTGGGGACGAGAGTGCGGAGCTCCATCAATAATTCCGGCACGCTGAGTATGATGGGGGTGAACTCCTCTTCCTATATCGAAGCCTGGGGAACGACCCTGCTCGATGGCGTGACCTGCACCACGCTTTATGTGGACAGCTCTTCCGATGTGAGCACCGGTGAGAACGGTGTGACTCTGACTGGTGCAGAGGCGTTCCGCCTGGTGAACTTCAGCGGTAATGTGGGTGACTTGTTCGATTCTCTCACCCTGTCGGCTACCGCTGCCGGAGCTTATGTGGGTATATCGGGCTCATTGAATACGAGCACCCTCTCTGTCTTGCCTGAGTCGCTTGCTGGTACTTACAGGTTGGTGTCGAATGTTTCCGTGAATGCAGAGCAGACCGTGACCGTGGAAGAGGGAGTGAGCATCAACATGCAGGGGTATGACCTCAATGTCTATGGCTCACTGAATGCTGAATACGATGAGGTAAGTGACCTGCTGACCACATCAGGGGATTATGCCTACCTGAATATCCAGGATGGCGGGCAGATGAACTTGAAGAATGCTTCGCTGAACATTGGTTCGGGCAGCCTTTGGGGGCGCGTGAGCGTGCTTTCCGGTGGTGTGCTGAACATGGAGGGGGGCAATCTCTTCGCCAATCATTACCATGTGCAGATTGCTGCGGGCGGCCAGGCTACGCTGGTGGGGACTAGTGTCCGCAGTTCCATCACTAATTCCGGTATGCTGAGCATGACGGGGGTGAACTCCACGTCCTACATCGAAGCATGGGGAACGACCCTGCTCGATGGCGTGACCTGCACCTCGCTTTATGTGGACAGCACTTCCGATGTGAGCGTTGGTGAGGGCGGTGTGACCCTGACCGGCACAGAGGCGCTCCGCCTGGTGAACTTCAGCGGCAATGTGGGTGATTTCCTCGATTCTCTCACCCTGACGGCCACTGCTGCCGGGGCTTATGTGGGTATATCGGGAACATTGTACTCAAGCACTCTCTCTGCCTTGCCTGAGTCGCTTACCGGTAATTACAGATTGGTGTCGAATGTTTCCGTGGCAGCGGATGAGACTGTTACCGTGGAAGATGGAGTGAGCATCAACATGCAGGGGTATGGCCTCAATGTCGATGGCACGCTGAATGCTGAATACGATGAGGTAAGCGACCTGCTGACCACGACAGGAAACAGAGCTTACCTGTATATTAGTGACGGAGGTCAGGTGAATTTGAAGAATACCTCGCTGAACATTGGGTCGAATGGATGCGTGAGCGTGCTTGCTGGTGGTTCTCTGAACATGGAGGGGGGCTCGACTTGTGCGTATATTACGTCCAGCGGTTCTCTGAGCCTGACGGATGTGACCTCCACGTCCCACATCGAAGCATACGGAACCACCCTGCTGGATGGTGTGACCTGCACCACGCTTTATGTGGACAGCTCTTCTGATGTGAACACCGGGGAGAACGGTGTGACCCTGACTGGAGCAGAGGCCATCCGCCTGGTGAACTTCAGTGGCGATGTGGAGACCTTGCTCGACTCTTTCCTCTGGAATGCAACCAGTGAGGAAGAGAAGTACGTGGGGCTTTCCGGCACGTTTGGGAACACAACTCTCTCTGCTCTGCCTGAAGGATTTACCGGTGACTACCAGATGCGTGGCAATGTCACGCTTCAGAGTGGGTCGACCATGACTTTGGCAGAGGGCGGGCACATCCGCAATGCCAGTAACTATTCTCTGTCCATATATGGCACGCTCGTGGCCCGGAATGAGACTCTGAGCGATGCCTTGACCAGTACGTATAATGGTTATGTTAACATTAATTCTGGTGGTCAGCTCCTGCTGGAAAACGCGAACGTGAACATGGCCGGCTCCGGCAGCTACATCAACATTGCGAGCGGAGGCGTGCTGGAGATGAACGGTGGTTCCCTGCATGCTGCAGCGGGTGTGCGGAATGCCGGCGTAGCGGAGCTCGTGGGTGTGGAATCAACCTCCTATATCTCTAACACTGGGACTCTGACGCTGGAGGATGTGAGCTGCACCACGCTGCATGTCGATAGTGACTGCGATGTGATTACCCGTGGCACGGGCGTGACGCTGACTGGTGAGGAAGTGCTGCGCCTGACGAATTTCTCCGGCAGTGTGGAGACCCTGTTCGACTCCATCACCTGGAGCGCAACCAACACTGGCGTGAAGTATATTGGTTTGTCCGGAAATCTGGGTAATGCAACTCTTTCGCCACAGCCTGAAGGGTTTGCCAATATTTACAAGATGGTGAGCGGTGTAGCGGTGAACAGCGGCGCCACCGTTGTTCTGGGAGATGGCGTACAGCTGGTCAATACCTCGACTATGCAGCTGAATATTAACGGTACGCTGCAGGCTGCCTATTCTTCCCGTAGCGCTTTCATCTCAACATCTCAGAACTGGTGCGATGTGTATGTGCGGTCTGGAGGTAAGCTTCTGTTGGAAAATGCCGATGTAGACCTGCGTGCCGGTGGTAATTACTTCAGGATCGAATCTGGCGGTACTCTGGAAATGACTGGTGGCTCTGTCGTTGTAGCAGATGGCCTGCGAATTAATAGTGGGGCTACAGCATCGTTAACAGGTGTAATCGTGGAAAGCAACCTGTATGTAAGCAATGGCGCCACGGTGTCCCTGACCAATTCTGCAGTAAACGCCACCTTGTCGATTGATGGCCGCGCAACGATAACCGCTATCACCGGTAATGATTTCTCGAACACCACGTTCAGCCTGAGCAATTTCTCTTCCGGTCAGAAGATTGATCTTTCCGGAAACTACTGGGGAACTGATGATATCACCGAGATTTTCGCCATGCTGGGCTCTGCTGCGGCCTATGTGACCATCGATGGCATTATCGAAGATACCCTGGAAGAGCTGACGGTGTCCAACACCAACGATTCCGGCCCCGGCTCTCTGCGCAACGCCATTCTGAGTCTCAACAGTTCCTCGACCATTCGTGATATTTCCATCCGGATGAGCGAGGAGGTGGCTGGACAGACGATTGTGCTGGATTCTGCCTTGCCTGCCATTACTGCGCCCTGCACGATTGAGGGCGCAGGCATCACCCTCGACGGATATGGCATGACCTGCTCAACCGATGTGGAGTTCAAGGACATTACCCTGCCTAAGATTACTCTTTCCGGCACTGGTTCTATTTCTGGCGAAAATATCGTCCTGACGAATCAGGAGGCGGTTCTCCTGCAGAACTGGAGCAGTGTGACCTCCATCTCCGGTGTCACCGCAACGGCTGAAGGAGCCTATGTCGGTATTACCGGCACTCTGGGAGACAGCACCTTCACCGCTCTGCCAGAAACCCTGGCGGGCGGTTACAAAGTGCTGCTGAATTCTGATGTAACCATAGCTGCAGGCAAGACGGTGACGCTGGAGGAAGGCGTCTGCTGGCAGCTGCTGAAGACAACGAGCTATTACCGGTATCTGAACGTAGATGGTACCCTGGTTGTGGATAATGAAAACGTGGCAGATGCATTGGTCTCTGTTTCCGGAGCACCGTGTCTGCGTGTCAATAACGGGGGCAAGGTCCAGCTCACCAATGCGAATGTAACGGGATTCTATTATATCTCTACGCAATCCGGCGGTACATTTGAAATGACCGGCGGCACGCTGGATTCAGTGAACGATTTCCAGGTGAGCTCCGGTGGTACAGCTACGCTGTCCGGGGTGACGGTGAAGGACTATATCAACAACTCCGGCACCTTGAATATGGAGGGAGGCAGCATCGATAATTACATCACTTCCAGTGGTGTGCTGAACATGAGCGGTGTGGTTTCCACCTCCTATATTGAGGCCAAGGGAGCGACCACGCTGGATGGCGTGACCTGCACCACGCTGCGCGTAGACAGCGATGCCGATGTGAGCACCGGCGAGGGTGGCGTGACCCTGACCGGTGAGGAGGCGATTCGTCTGCAGAACTTCAGCGGCAATGTAGGAACTCTTCTCGATTCGTTTGACTGGAGCACCGAAGCAGAAGACGCCTATGTGGGCATCACCGGCACCCTGGGAGACAGCACCTTTACCGCACTGCCGGAAACCCTGGCGGGCGGTTACAAGGTGCAGTTGAATTCCGATGTAACCATTGCCTCCGGCAAGACGGTGACGCTGGAGGAAGGCGTCTGCTGGCAGCTGCTGAAAACAACGAGCTACTACCAATATCTTTATGTAAATGGTACCCTGGTAGTGGATAATGAAACTGTGGCAGATGCGCTGGTTGCTCCTTCCGGAGCCCCGTGTCTGCGTATCCAGAACGGCGGCAAGGTGCAGCTGACCAACGCAAGTGTAACGGGATTCTATAATATCAATACGCAATCCGGTGGCACATTTGAAATGACCGGCGGTACGCTGGATTCGGTGAACGATTTCCAGGTGAGCTCCGGTGGTACAGCTACGCTGTCCGGGGTGACGGTGAAGGACTATATCAACAACTCCGGCACCTTGAATATGGAGGGATGCAGCATCAACAATTACATC
>JAFNWZ010000052.1 GCA_017379255.1 Akkermansia sp.
CCCAATATCGGTAAGCTGGATCTTTACATGACTTCCGGTCACTGGGAGCACTACAAGGAAAGCCAGTTCCCGCCGATTCCTGATCCGGATGACTTCAAGCGCCTGCGTGATGAGAATGCTTCCTGCGCAGATCTGTTCAATGCGCTTGACACCCGCACCATCAGCGGTTTCATGCTGAAGCCCATGAACTGCCCGCACCACATCCGCATTTATGCGAATGACCCGCATTCCTATCGTGACCTTCCCGTGCGTCTGGCCGAATTCGGCACCGTGTACCGCTGGGAGCAGAGTGGTGAGCTGGGTGGTATGACCCGCGTGCGCGGTTTCACTCAGGACGATGCCCACATCTTCTGCCGCCCTGACCAGATCAAGGAAGAAGTGCAGCAGTGCATCGGCATTGTGAAGCATATTCTCGGCACTCTGCAGATGAACGATTTCCGTGTCCGCCTTTCCCTGCGCGACAAGGATTACAGCGACCCGAAGTACGTCGGCACCATCGAGAACTGGAAACTCTCTGAGCAGGCGCTCCGCGAAGTGCTCAGCGAAGAAGGATTCGATTTCATCGAAGCTGAGAACGAAGCCGCTTTCTATGGCCCGAAGATTGACTTCATCGTGCGCGATGTCATCGGTCGTGACTGGCAGCTGGGCACCGTGCAGGTGGACTACAACCTGCCCGAGCGCTTTGACCTGAACTACACCGGCGCAGACAACAAGCCGCACCGCCCGGTGATGATTCACCGCGCCCCCTTCGGCTCCATGGAGCGCTTCACTGGTCTGCTTATCGAACACTTTGCTGGCAAGTTCCCCACCTGGCTCGCTCCTGAGCAGGTGCGTGTGCTTCCTATCTCCGACAAGGTGGCAGATTTTGCTGAGCAGGTGCGGGCCAAGCTGGCTTCCAAGTTCGTACGCGTCAAGCTTGACGATGCTCCGGATAAGATTGGCGCCAAGATTCGCAACGCCCGCCTTGACCGCGTTCCCTACATGATTGTCGTGGGGCAGCGCGAGGCCGAGGAAGGCAAGGTTTCCATCCGTCACCGTGAGCTCGATGTCATCGGCACCATGGCGGTGGATGAGTTCATCGAAGCCCTTGAGGCGGAAATCGCCCAGCGCCTCATCCGCCCGGCCTTACAGCCCGAAGTAAAAGAACAACAATAAACCCTTTCTGCAGCAGCAGGGGATGGACCGTGTGCCTCCCCGCTGCCGCTGAACTCCAGGACTAAACCAAGAACACACACAAGTGGCAGCCCCCCAGAAACCCAGTAACACCGCCAACAACCGCAACCAGCGTGATAAAGGCGGCAAAAAAGAACCGCAGATCCGCGTCAATGACCGTATCCGCGCCCCCAAGGTCCGAGTCGTCACCGCCAAGGGTGATCAGCTTGGTGTCATGGCTACCCGCGATGCCCTCGCTAAAGCCAAGGAAATCGGACTTGACCTCGTAGAGGTAGCTCCCAATGCAGACCCGCCTGTTTGCCGACTTATTGACTACGGCAAGTTCAAGTACATGCAGGCCAAACTGCAGAAGAACAATAAGTCCAAAGTGACCAAGATGAAAGAGGTCAAACTCCGTGTCGGTACGGATGTGAATGACTACAATGTCAAGATGGCCCGTACGGAGCAGTTCCTTGACCATGGTCACAAGGTGCGTTTCCAGCTGCGTTTCCGCAACCGCGAAAATGCTCACCGCGAGCTGGGGCTGGACGTCATGGCCAAGGTGGTGGAGGATATGAAGACCATGGGGCAGGTGGACCAGGCTGCCAAGCTTGCCGGCAATACCGTTACCATGGTGCTTGCACCTCTTCCTGCCAACCAGCGGGTCAAGAAGTTCAAGAAGTACGAGGAAGCAGACTTTGATACAGAGTCTGAGGAATTCGACGCCACAGACGACCTCGGGGAGGAATAAAGATTTCTCAACATTCAGCTTTTTTCAGCCTCTCTGCTGCTTCCTGAGCCAGAGAGGCTTTTTTGCATTCGCGGAGCGTGCCGTACCTGCATATATTGCTATGACAAAGGGGTGAGTTGAATAAATGTTTGCATGTAGTATGATGGTGTCATGTTCATTTTTACTGTAAAGCAGGGGCATTGTGCTATTGTTGAGATGTTTGGCAAGCCGGTCGCGGTCAAGAAGAGCGGTTTGCAGTTCCGAATCCCGTTTCTTCAGCGCTTGCGCGATGTTTCTCCAGCATGGGGGAATCTGACCAATAAGGACGGTTATTTCATTGAGCTGACGGAACAGCTGCTGGATACACAACCCCGCTCCTGCATCACGAAGGACAATGCCACCATGCAGATGAACTGCATTGTGCGCTGGCGTGTGACCGACCCCATTAAAGCGGTGTATGAGGTGGAACGCTTGCACCAATCACTCATTGAGCTTGTCCTTAATGAAATGCGTTCTCTGGTTGGCAGCCGGAATCTGGACGAGATTCTCTCCTCCCGCTCTGAAATTTCCGAGAAGGTGACACTGGCCGTTTCCTCTACCGTGGCGCGTTGGGGTATTGCCATCACTTCCATCGAAATAAAGGAACTGACCACCGATACGGAAACGCGCGAAGCTATGCTGCGCCAGATGGAGGCAGAGCGTATCAGCCGCTCCACGGCGCTGCAGGCAGAGGGCGAAAGCACTGCTAAAATCCGCCTGGCAGAAGCGGAGAAACAGGCGGCGGTGCTGCGTGCTCAGGGCGCGGCTGAAGCTCTCCGTCTTGCGGCAGAGGCTGAGGCTGCGTATGTGGAGAAGCTGGCAGGTATCATTGGTGCCGATGCCGCGGCCAAAGTGCTCATGAACCGGCAGGCTCTGGAGGGGTACGCTACCATTTCCACGAACCCGGCTTCCACCGTGTACCTGCCCAACAGTGTGCCGGCAGTGGTTGATTTGAAACGCTGATATTTCTGAGCTTATCTATGGGTTCCATACTTATTCTTGCCGATTTCTTCGGCGTGTCCGACGGGACATTCCTGCACTGGATGCTGGCCATCAGCCTGACGCTGCTGGTACTGGATATTTTCTGCAATACCGAAGTGCTTTCGTGGCTCTCCATGCTGGTGTTTGCGCTGTGGGGCACAATGCAATTTGATTTGCCTGTGCAGTGGTTTGTTCTGGTTTATATTCTCATCCTGATAGTATGTGCCGTTCTTTACTACACTTTATGGACGCAGTGCGTACGTAAACTGGTCATGGATGTCATCATGCGCCACGCCACTAAAGAAGCACAGGAGAATCTGGCCGGAACAACCGGGCGCATTGCAGGTGAGGGGGACAGCCTCTGCGTGAAGTATGGAGACCAGTTCCTGCCTGTGGCGGAATCCTGCCGTGCGGGATTGTCTGCTGGTGATATGGTAGAGATAACGGCTGTGGAAAACGGCTTTGCCAGCGTGAAACCTAAAGTTGATTGATACTCGCGGAATATATGGAAAGCACCTGCGTTCTGGCGGAAATGCAGGACTGTTATATTTTAGCCTGATGTTCTAATCTTGGCTTGCTTTTCAGCATACAGCGCGTATAATACACGGGCGCGTTCTGGATGAAAAAACTGCTCTACATAGCCGGGCTTACCCTTGCTCTGGGTCAGATGACCCCGGTGCAGGCTGCGGCTATGCTGGCAGACCCCCAGCCTGCTAATGATGAAGTAACTGAGTCTCAGCAGCTGGGGCTTGAGTTTCTGCGGACCGCTTCAGAAATGTGGTTCCTGTTATCCGGTGTTGGCAGCAGGGATGATGCAGATGCGGCAGCCGGGCGTTTCCTGGAGCTCGTGAAACGTACATTTGAGCTGGATAACCGCCTGAGCTCGCTCCCTCTTGTGATGCCTGATTCTGAATGCGTCGGGATGATGGATAATGTGCAGATGCGTATTCTGGAAACCCTGGATGACCTGAACGTTGAGTTTGTGAGCATCTGCCGCGCAAATTGCTATGAGTCTGAGGCTCTCAGCCAGGCTTTTGAGGCTGCGGTCCAGCTGGGCATGTTTGCTCAGGATGACATGGAACTTATGCATCATCCTGCAGCGCCGCTGACGGAGGAAGAGGCCCGTGTGGAAATTGCACGCATCCGCCAGCTGGTGGCACCAGACCGCGCTGTGCTGGATATCCTGGTAGCCGTGCAGGACGAAACCAGCGCCTCCGCTGCTGCTCCGGAATTGCAGAAGCTCTCTCAGCAACTCCGCAGGCTGCTGCCCGAATTAAAGCGGGAGCATCGTGAGTTTGCTCCTGCATCCGTTGTGGTTGCCCGCGAGGCTTTAGCGCCGATTGAACCTATTCTCTGGGCGATACGCAGTGAGATTGTGCGCATTGCTGCGCTGCCTGGCTATGAAGCCGAAACGTATGACCTTTTCTCGGATGCGCTGGACAACGTATTCGAATCGCTGGGCGCAACGCACTGCGTGTTGTTCGATTCCGTGTTTGATGCCTCATTCCGCGCCGACCTGGAGAATGCACTGCAGGAAAATAACCTTTCATCACAATAACCATAATCTCACCCCTTATGCCTGTTTCTGATTACCTCGTGACCATTGGTCTGGAAGTTCACTGCCAGATTAAGACGGAAACCAAGATGTTCTGCTCCTGCAAGGCCGGGTTCGGCTATGAACCCAACACCAACGTGTGCCCGACCTGTCTTGGCATGCCCGGCGCGCTGCCTGTGCTGAACAAGTATGCCATCGAGCGCACCATCCTGACGGGTATGATGCTGGGCTGCACAACCCCGCCTGTTTCCAAGTGGGACCGTAAGAATTATTTCTACGCTGATATGCCCAAAAACTACCAGACCAGCCAGCTGGACCTGCCGCTCTGCATTGGCGGTGAAGTGCCGCTGTATGCATGGGCATACCCGGCTGATTGCAAGGTGAAGGCAGACGGTCCGGTGGTGCGCACCGTGAAGCTTGACCACATTCACCTGGAGGAGGACGCCGCTAAGCTGACCCATTACAACGGCTATTCGGTGGTTGACTACAACCGTGGCGGCACGCCGCTCATGGAGATTGTGTCCGCTCCGGACCTGACCAGCCCGGAGGAAACGTACGCCTACCTCAAGAGCCTGCAGCAGATGATGATTTGTGCCGGTATCTCGGACGCTGATATGGAGAAGGGGCAGATGCGCTGCGATGTGAACGTATCCCTGCGTCCCAAAGGCCAGAAGGAGCTGGGCGCCAAGATTGAGATGAAGAACATCAACTCCATGTCCGCTGCCCGCCGCGCGCTC
>JAFNWZ010000053.1 GCA_017379255.1 Akkermansia sp.
GAATTTTTCGGTAGTGCCGAACTTGTGTTGCACGCCTCCCCTGCCATGCTTGCCAACGTGCCGCGCATCGGCCCCAGGATAGCAGCCGCCATTGCAGATTGGCGCAACTGCACCAATGCGCGGGCCGAAATAGAATGCGCAGCGGAACATGGAGTGCGCATCATCACGTTGCAGGATGCCGAATACCCGGCATTCCTGAGGCGGATGAGTGACCCGCCCATTGTGCTCTATGTGCGCGGGCAACTGCTGCAGGCGGACAGTGACCGCAGCGTGGCCATTGTCGGAACACGCCAGGCCTCTCCCTACGGCAACACCACCGCGCGCCGCTTCGGACGCGAGCTGGCAGATGCCGGCTGCACCATCATCTCCGGGCTGGCGCGGGGTATTGACACCGCTGCCCACTGGGGCGCGCTCGATGCCGGAGGCCGCACCATTGCCGTGCTCGGATTCGGCATGGCCAGTCTCTACCCGGAGGAAAACGCCGTGCTGGCAGATCGCATCTGCCAGGGGAACGGGGCTATTGTGAGCGAGTTCCCCATGTACATGCGCCCCAGCAAATCCACCTTCCCGCAGCGCAACCGCATTGTGGCCGCCTGGAGCCGGGCCACACTGGTGGTAGAAGCGCCGCAGCGCAGCGGCTCACTGCACACCGCCACCATGGCCGGAGCTGGTTACGGCAACCGGGTGTTCGCCATCCCCGGCCCCATCTCACAGATAAGTTTCAGCGGCTGCCACGCCCTCATCCGCGATGGCGCAACCCTCTGCACCTCACCGGCAGAACTGCTGGACGACATGGGCTGGGGAGAGCAGCCATATCAAATGGAACTCTTTGCTAAAGAGTCAGCACCTGAGCCGGAGCCCGCCCCCGTACGGGAACCGCTCAGCGATGCTGAAAGCAGCGATATTCTGCAGGCTCTCCATGCAGGGCATGACACACTGGATGCCCTCTGCACCGCCCTGGGACGGGGAGCGCACAGCATCACACCGCTGCTTATGCGCTTGCAGATTGAGCGCCGCATCATCCCCCTGCCCGGCGGCAGATTCAAGCAAGCCTAGCGGACGTATTTTAGGCTTGCAAATGCAGGGGGGGTGAAATACACTCTCTCGCCATGCGTTTTCTTGCCGCCATACTCAGCCTTTGCGCCCTCGCAATGACCGGGACCGAAGCTGCTTTCACTTCACCATTTGTGCAGAATCAGCCTTTTGTCGGCCAGAATCCCTCATCCATTCCGCAGGATGCAAAACGCATACGCAGAGCCTACAGCAGCGGTCTGAACCCGGCACGCCCCCTGCCCACTCCGCAAGTTCCCGCCCCCCGGCCGGATTGCGCCGCCGTCTGCGTAATTGACCCCTACAATGGCAACGTGTTATACGGCTACAACGCCAACATGCGCCGTCAGGTAGCCAGCACTCAGAAAATCATCACCGCCCTCTGCGTGTGCGACACCAAAGACCTGGATGACATGGTCACGATTAAAGCTTCCGACCGTCTGGCTCCGCCCATCCGCCTGAATCTGCGCGCGGGTGAACAATATACCCGCCGGGAATTGCTGCAGGCCATGCTCACCGGCAGTTTCAATGACGTGGCCGTCTCCCTGGCGCGCGACTGCGCCGGCAGCGTGGAGGCGTTTGTGGCCCGGATGAATGCCCGCGCACGGCGCATGCGCATGCACAACACCCATTTTGCCAACCCGAACGGCTTGCCCGCCGAGCAATACTCCACGGCATATGACATGGCGCTTGCTGCCTGCTATGCCTACAACAACAAGACCATACGAGGTATGATCAACATACCTGCCTATGAGTTCCGCCGCAACAACGGGCAAGTACGCATCATCCGCTCCACCAACCGCCTGCTCACCTCGCACCCCTGGGTGCAGGGCATGAAGACCGGCTACACTAATCTGGCGGGCAAATGCCTTATTTCCTGCGCATCCAGCAACGGGAGAGCCGTCATCGTGGTTGTGCTGGGCAGCACCAGCCGCAAAATATGGGGCGAATCGCTCAAATACCTGCGCTGGGCGCTTGATGGGGTCTGATTCCACGCCCAATCCCGAGCTTGAAAAACAGAGAGAACTGTAGTAGAATAACACGCATGAAAATAACGCTGAATTCACCGCTGGATATGCACCTGCATCTGAGAGATGGAGACATGCTCAAGCTGACCGCCCCGCTCTCTGCCGATTTTGCCGGTGCGGTCATCATGCCGAACCTCGTGCCGCCGGTCACCACCCCTGCAGCCATGCAGGCATACGGAGCCCGCATTGCCGCCGCCCTGGATGGCGCCGATTTCACGCGTTACATGACCCTGTTCTTCACCCCTCTGGGCGAAAAGGAACTGCTTGAGGCCAAAGACACGCCCGGGTTCTTCGGGTTCAAGCTCTATCCCGCCGGAATCACCACCAACAGCGAAGGTGGCGTCTCTGACATGGCACAGGCAGACAAAACGCTCCGCCTCATGGAGGAAATGGGCATCCCCCTGCTGGTGCACGGAGAAAGCCACGGTTTTGTGATGGACCGCGAGCAGGAATTCCTGGCTGTCTACCGCCATCTGGCCACAAAGTACCCGAAGCTCAAACTCAGCATGGAGCACATCACCACCGCAGAAGCCGTGCGCCTGCTGGATGAGTTCCCGAACATCTGCGCCACCGTTACCCTGCAGCACCTCATCATCACCCTGGATGATGTGGCTGGCGGAGCTCTGCGCCCCCACCTGTTCTGCAAGCCCATTGCCAAGCGTCCGGAAGACCGAGATGCCCTGCTCCGCGCCGCTCTGGTGCGGAGAAATGGGTTCAAAGATCAGCTCCAGCCCCGCCAGATTCAGCTTGTCCCCGGTACGCAGAAC
>JAFNWZ010000054.1 GCA_017379255.1 Akkermansia sp.
CGAGGATGTTTATCATTTCGATGCCGATACAAATCTCATTCAGGTGCAGGATAATTTTTCGACTGAAAGCCTTGTTACGCGGGTAAAAATTATCGGCAAAAGTAAGGAAAGCAGTCGGCCTCCTGTCGAAGCAACCATAGACGGGCATACCGAATATGGCATAAAGCAGGTTATCATGGAACGTCCTCAGAATAAAACACTGGAGGAAGTTACTGATTCAGCGAATCAGCTTCTGAAAGAGAAGGGTTCTTTGAAAAGAACCACCTCGTTGCAAGGACCAGATGTGCCGTTCATCCGCAAGGGTGACAGGGTTCGCATAGAGTCAGGCTCCATGCAGGGGTTTTGGTTCATCACTTCCATCCGGCACAATGCCGATGATAAGAAAATGACTTTCAAGGTTGTAGAGGATAAGGATAGCAACGATGAGCAGTATGATACGGCCGCAGAAGATGAAACAAGCGGGGAGGAATGATTCATGAAGCAAGGAAGTCCCGGCTCAAGTGCGCTGGCGGCAGTGCTTGGCAATATGGCTGAGAAGAAATCTGAGAAGCCTCTTGTGCTTGATTTCGGAGTTATCCAATCTGATTACAGCCTCAAGACAAATACCTTCGGCCCTCCGATACCTCATGGCGATTACAGTGTATGCAGATGCGTTACATACGACCCCGGAGTGCCGCTTACGCAGACTTATTGTGACGGTGCGCACAGCCAGCCTGACGCTGGATTTGGTGGCGCGCATGTGCATCAGGTAGAGCTTCCGGTAAAAATGTACTGGATTAGGCCGGGGGACAGGGTGCTGATAGCGTGGGTTGATAACGAAGCAGTAGTTATTGACATCGTGTTCAGAAGTGACATAGTGGGGTGATTGCATGGCTGAAAGTATATATCCGACATTTAGGCTTCCTTCTCTTACAGCCCCGAGTCTTGGGGTAAAACAAAAGAGATATAAATCTTCATTGATGTTTGATTTTGAAACAGGAGATTTTGTCAGGGACGGAGCGAAAAGGCTTCTGACCTGTGACGGCCATGAAGCATGGGTGCAGTGGTGTTTAAAACAGCTCGCCACGGAGCGCAGAACAAAGCTAGCCTATAGCGATAAAATTGGCGTTGAAATATATTCCGCGGTCAGGGATGAGCGCGATATTGAGTCAGTAAAACTTGCGATTGAGCGCACGATTACAGAGGCATTGATGGTAAATCCAGCTACCGAATATGTGAGAAATTTCACATTTGAGCATGAAGGTGACAGCCTGTATGTTACCTTCTACGCCAAGGGCAAGGAATGGGATAATGAGGATGCGCTAAGATTGGAGCTTTGAGAAAGGGGGCATTTGAATGTCGCTGGTTGAATTTAAGCTGCCGTCCTTCTTGGAAGGTGTTACAGCGAGAAGTATAGAACGAAATATGATGAACAGCCTCCCTGCTGATTTGGATAAAACAGAGGGAGGTTTTGTTTGGGATTTAACATATCCCACAGCATTGGAAAAAGCAGAGCTGATTCAGTATTACATGGTTATTCTGCTAAAAATAATGTTCCCCATGTGGGCTGAGGGAGAGTGGCTTGACCTTCATGCAAGGGAATGTGGATTGGAAAGAAAGGCTGCCAATGCCTCTTACGGGCATATCCACATAGAGGGAAAGCAGGGACTTGTGATTCCGGAAGGTTTCAAGGTAGCTGTGCCGTCCATAAATGGTTCAAATGCCATTTTGTATCATACGCTTTCTGAGGCGGTGCTTGACGAAAATGGCGAGGCGGATGTCGCTATCCAAGCCGACGAATCAGGCTCCAATGGCAACGTGGACTCAGGTACAATAAGCATTATGGTTTCTCCGCTATCTGGCGTTATACGCATAAATAATGACGCCGAGATAACTGGTGGCGCGGAGCCTGAGAGCGATGATTCCTTGAGGCAGAGGATTGATGATTACAATGCTGGGAGAGGCGACAGCTATGTTGGAAATAATGCTGATTATGTACGCTGGGCTAAAGAGGTTCCGGGGGTTGGCTATGCGCACACCATTCCGGAATATAATGGTCCGAATAGCGTGAAAGTGATAGTGGTAGATGTTGACGGCAAACCTGCAAATGAACAGATTGTAAAGGCGGTCACTCTCCATATTTTCGGCGAGAATAGAAAAGACATTAACCGGCTGGCTCCTGTCGGTGTCATAGATTATGTCGTTTCCCCGCCAGTGGCAAAGAATATAGATTATACTTTCCATCTTAAAATTGATAGCGACCATACTGAGGAGGATATTATCAGTGATTTCAGGAAC
>JAFNWZ010000055.1 GCA_017379255.1 Akkermansia sp.
ACAAGCTTATGCGTGTGCAGAAGAAGCTGGTGCAGGATTTCGGGCGTGAGCCTACGCCCGAGGAAATTGCGGCAGCTCTTGCAGAAGAACCCAATAAGGGGGCGGTGATGTCTGTGGAGAAGGTGCGCAGTGTTCTCAAGATGGCTCAGCAGCCGATTTCGATGCAGCAGCCGGTGGGTGATTCGGATGACACTTCCTTCGGTGACTTCCTGGAGGATAAGAGTGCAGAAAATCCCATGGATGGAGCTTCTTACAACTCCCTGCGCGATAAGATAGGCGATGTGCTCAATACGCTCAACTCACGCGAACGCGCTGTGATTGAACAACGCTTCGGTCTCAAGGATGGTAACCCCCGTACTCTGGAAGAGGTGGGTCGCCAGTTCAATGTGACCCGCGAGCGTATTCGCCAGATTGAGGCAAAGGCTCTCCGCAAACTGCGTCATCCTACGCGAATCAGCAAGATAAAGGGTTATCTGCCCGACTCTGCTGAATGCTAAGGCGAAAGCAGATTGGTTTTACCAGCGGCTCTCCGGTGCAAGGTGGGCCGCTGTTTGTTTAAAAAAATGGATAAACACGCACTTTTAGAGTGACTTTAGCTGTCAAAAATGATAGTATGCTTGCACTTGCTATGAATGGCCTTAATTCTCGCTCAGTCCTCTTGTCTCTGGTGTCATCGGTGGCTTTCTCTCTAGCCCCGCAGGCGGCGGCTCAGGAGTCGTCTGCTTCTTCGGTTGCTGCTACTGAAACATCGCAGCGGCAGTATGCGGTGCGTGATGCTATGCAGAAGTTGCAGGAGGCTCGTACAGCCTATACAGCAGGCCGTTATGGCGTTGCTGTGGATTGTTATCGCGAGGCTCTGGCTGCGATGCCGAAAGCTCCGGCTACAGAAAAGCAGGTCAAGTTTATCAAGGACAGCCTGGCTGATGCACTGGTGGCCAAGGGTATGGATTACCGCACCGTGGGCCGCACGGATGAGGCGGTTTCGTTCATGAAAGAGGCGCTGGAGCTTTCGCCCGGGCATAAGTTTGCCACTCACGAATTAGCCAGAACCCAGGACCCGGCGCAGACGAATCCTGCGTTGACGCCCCAGCATGTGGGCGATGTGGCAGAGGTGAATCGCCTGCTGACACTGGCGTATGGATACCAGGACCTGGGGCTGTATGATAAAGCTCAGAAGACTTTTGAATCTGTGCTGCAGATTGATAAGTATAATTCTGCTGCCCGCAAGGGTATGGAATTGGTGCAGAAACGCCGGCAGGAATATTACCGCGCTGCCCGGCAGGCTTTCCGCGCGGAGGTGTTGAAAGAAGTGGATAAAACCTGGGAAGAACCCTTGCCGCTGGATGTGGACGACGTGACGCTGGCGACAACGGAATCCGGCTCGGTGGTGCAGCAGGACGCTGAGACCGAGAACCGCATGGCCGCCGCACTGAAGGAGATGGTCATTCCGAGAATTGCATTTGAAGAAGCCCCTGTGAATGATGTGCTGGATGCGTTGCGTGGCCAGATTTCCCGCTTTGAAGGGCAGGGTATCAGCGCTGGCCGCCCCATTAACCTGATTCCCAATTTCGGGGCGGAGAGCTCCCAGGGGTATCAGACACTCATGAGCCGCAGAGTGAACCTGAACCTGAGCAATGTCTCCGTCTTTGACCTGCTCGGCATTCTGGACAAACACCTGGGGATTACCCATTACATTACGCCCATTGGCGTGGAGCTCTCATACTCCGGGCGCGATTTCGGCCCTCTGGTAGAGCGCGTGTACTCTGTGCCGCCGCATTTCTTTGATACGCAGAATACCGATGCCGAAGAGGATGAAGAAGATGATGATTTCTCCTCCTCCCCCCGCGTGGCGGTGAAGCGTGTGAACCCTGTGGTGGCGTTGAAGGAAATGGGCGTTTCTTTCCCGGAGGGTGCCACCGCCCGTTATGATGCCTCAACCCGTACCCTCACGGTGCGTAACACGGCATATAACCAGGAGGAAATCGAAGAGTTGATTTCCATGCCACTGGAGACCGACCGTGCCATTGTGCTCAACATCATTGCGATGGAGGTTTCTGAGGACGACCTGAATGAATTGGGCTTTGAATGGATGTTTAATTTCAACATTGGTCCCAAGGCTCTGTATGCCTCAGGCACCAAGGAACAAGTGGTATCAGATGTTGCTGGGTTGCCATCTCTGCAGGCTCAGGTAAATCTGCCCGAGACCGGTCTTTCTGCAACGGAGGGACTCCGTTCTGGTCAGATGGTGCTTACTGCAGACAACATGGATAATCTGATCAGCCATGGCCGCGCGGGGCTTTATAGCGTGCAGTCTGCTCATCAGAACAAGGCACCGGGCATATTTGCGTTCCGCGGTGTGTGGGGCTCGGGTGATGTCACTATGATTATGCGGGGTGCCTCGCAGAAGAAAGGGGTTGATATCATGACCAACCCTCGTATTGTGATGACTCCCGGTCGCGATGAACAGGTGGTATTTGCCAACGTGAACGAAATGTTCTATCCGGAGACCTATGCCGAGCCGCAGATTCTCTCCTCGAATATACAGATGTTCAGCGGCCGAAGCTCAGGAGGTGATGACGATGACAATCGCGGTACGGCTTATGTGGCCGCTCCGGCGCATCCGGAGTCATTTATCCGTTTCGGCATGACAGAAGATACCGTGGGCGGTATTGGTTCTGTTGTGCAGGTGCACGAGGCCAATGTGTCTCCCGATGGGCAGATGGCCACACTTGCCCTTACGGTTACAGTCAATGAGTTTGAAGGCTTTGTAAACTGGGGAACGCCCATTTACGCTCCCGTTTTCACGAAGGATTCAGATTTGAACCAGGGGGTCATGATTACTGAAAACCGCATTCTCCAGCCGGTGTTCAAGCGCCGCCTGGAAAATACCAAGCTGACTGTAGGCTCTGGTTCTGTCGTAGTGCTGGGCGGCTTGAAAGAGGCCCGCTCTGTGCGCTATGAGGATAAACTGCCCGTTCTGGGTGATTTGCCCATGGTGGGCCGCCTGTTCCGTTCTGAGGGCGAGGAAAAAATCAGGAAGGCATACCTGGTGTTCGTGAAGGTCGATATTGTAGACCCCACAGGGCGCGTTATCGGCACTGGAAAGAAACCAGGGGATATAGTCGATTAAGATAAAAAGACGACATGACAGAAAAGGAAGACAAATACGCTGGCAATGATGAGGATATGACTCAGGTGCGTAGCATTATCAAGCGCCTGAGCGAGGATAAACCCTCTCACGAACGTGGTCGTGAAGTGGTGGTGCGCGCAGTTGGAACCAAGGTCGTGCGCGTGACCAGGAAACGCAAAGTACTGGTTTCAGCCCGCGAAAAGAATCGCCGTGCAAGGAAGAGGTTCATTTACTCGATTGCCGGGGTGTTTGTTGTGCTTTTCCTGTTGGTTTTGTTCCTTTTTATGCGCATGGCTTCCATGTCGAACCGCTCCTATCTGGAAACATGCCAGGCCGAATTGCAGCAGAGCTGGGGGGCCACCTCCATACAGGTTGACGGGGCTGGTGTGGATGGCACATCTTTCCATCTTTCCCATGTGGTGATGGAGTTCCCGGAGACCAGCATGATTGCCCGCGTGGAGATGGACATGCTGGAATCCAGACTGGATTGGCTGAGCTTTTTCAGAAATAAGATTCAGGGCGAGGAATTGAAAATGGAAAGAGCCCTCGTTGTGCTCCGGGAGGGTGCGCGCATGAAGATGCCGTTGAGCCAGGGAGATGACTTGTGGCAATTCCAGCGCATCGAGTGCCAGAAGCTCACCGTGCAGTTTGCCAATGGAGAGGAAGGCCCTGTAATGCTTAAGGATGCGGCAGCCTATATGTACTATCCGCATGCATCCCGCTCATCAAGTGTGGTGATGCTCAGCTCTGGCTCATTGTATATCAAGGGCTGGAAGACGGTCAATATCTCGGAGAGCAAGGCTCATGTTTCCGCACGCGGGGTTGATGATTTCACTCTGCGTGGAACGACCGACAGCATGACGGAGGTGGCGGAACAGCGCCGCACCTCGATCGGGTTTGCCGGCAGTATCAGGGAAGGTGCTGATTTTACCGGCCCGTATGAAGTGCACTCTGAAAATATGAGCTTCTCCGATTTCACGCGAGGCCGCTTTGAGGAGTTCCTGACGGCTCGTACCTGTATGGACTCCCAGAGCCTCGGCAAGGGCAAGTCCACGATTACGCTGGCTGGTAAAGACTCAGAACCGGTGTTTAATGGGGAATTTCAGCTGCGCAATATTTGTCTGAGCTCCTTCCCGGCCATGATGGCGATAACCGAGCATATTGAGCCGGCGAAGCGCCGCCTCTACAATCCGGTTTCGCTGCACCGCGGATTTGTGCAGCTGCAGAGCAATGAGGATGGCATATCCGTTCAATTGCCTGCTGCTAGTATGGAGGAGCGCGACCTTATCTTCCTGCGTGGTGAAATAGCCTTGAATGCAGCCAATGAAATGTCCGGTGAACTTTACTATGGCATCCCCATGCTGCTTGCCCGCGCGGAGTATCCGGATGGCCGCCCGGATCCGATTTTCCAGCAGAATGGAGATTGGGCTGTGCTGCGCACGCGTCTGCGTGGACAGGGAAACATGCCCGGTGATGATATGGCAGAGGTAGAAGCCCGGGCCGCCATTGCCCGCCGTGACCGCCCTGCGCGTATCCCCTTTAATCAGTTTGATGTGGATAAGATGGTGGAGCGCATCAATTCCCCGGAGAAAAACCAGAATCCGTTCCTGACTCCCTCTGAGGAAAACGGGATGCAGAACCCGTTCCAGCAGGATGAGTCGCTGCGAAACCCGTTTGATACATCAGAGGACCCGTTCACTCCCTCTGCGCCATTCTGAACAGATAGTCTCACCCCATGAGCAGCAAAGGCATAGAAAAGCGTTCCAAATGGTGGACCCGTCCGGTCGGGCATCTGGTATGGACCCTGATTTCCGGTTTGTGCAGCACGTTACGCTTCCGGCTTAGTTATCAGGGCGCGGCTGCTGAAATTCTGGGGAAGAAACAATGCATCCTCGCTTTGTGGCACAATAGAACCTTCACCCCTTGCTATGTATACCGGTACATTGTGAAAGGGAAAGTGCCCATGAGCATGCTCACGAGTGCCAGTAAGGATGGCGCTTTGCTGGCCACGGTGGCAGAGGATTATGGCATGCGCGCGGTGCGTGGATCCAGCCACCGCCGCGGTGTGGCTGGTTTTCGCGATATGCTGCGCGAACTGGAGGACGGCTGCTGCATGTGCATTACGCCAGATGGCCCCAAGGGGCCGATTTACAAAAGCCACCCGGGGGTCATCCGGCTGGCTTCGGTTTCCGGCCTGCCGATTTTGCCGCTCTGCATTGATGTGCCGGCGTGCTGGCGTATAAGGAAGGCATGGGATGGCTTTGTGATTCCTAAGCCGTTTTCCCGTGTTTCTATTCTGGTGAAAGAGCCCTTGTTCGTACCTGCGGAGCTGGATGATGCCGGGCAGAAGGAATACATGGAGAAACTGGACCGGATGCTGGCGACGGCCCGTCCCGATTTTGAACCGATAGAACTTTAACTATTTGAGACAATGAATCCTGTGCTTATTGATGGAAAGCATGTAGCAGCCTGTGTCCGGGAGAAGCTGCTGGCAGAGATAGCAGCGCTCAAGTCGCGTGGCCATGTGCCTGGTCTTGCCGTGGTGCTGGTAGGGAATGACCCCGCCTCCCAGGTGTATGTGGGCTCAAAGGTAAAGGCTTGCGCTGAACTGGGGCTTTATTCTCAGAAATGGGAGATGCCGGCTGAAACAACACAGGAGGAGCTGGTGAACCTCATCCATCAGTTGAATGCAGATGAGCGCATCCACGGTATTCTGGTGCAGAGTCCCCCTCCTTCCCATATTGATGAAGAGGCCGTGGTGCTCAATATTGCTCCGGAAAAGGATGTGGATGGTTTCCACCCCGTCAATGTGGCAAAGCTTGTTCTGGAGGATGCTACGGGCTTTGTGCCATGCACGCCGCTGGGGTGCATGGAGATGCTTAAGGCATACGGCATTGAGACGGCTGGTAAGCACGCCGTGGTGATTGGGCGGAGTATGATTGTGGGTAAGCCCATGGCTAACCTGCTGGTGGCTAAAAACGCCAACGCAACCGTTACCATCGCGCATTCCCGCACAAGGAACCTGCCTGAGCTTTGCCGCACGTATGCTCGTATTACACACGAACGCGTTTCTCCTAGCGATTGCAATGGCGT
>JAFNWZ010000056.1 GCA_017379255.1 Akkermansia sp.
ACCTCTCCCGGGTATCCGGCATTCCCAGCGATTGGAACCGCTCACCCTACAACAAGCGGGCGCAGGTACAGCAAGCCATGGATGACCTGCTGACAGCCCTGCCTGCGCGCTTCGCGCTCATTTCGTACAACTCAGAAGGCTTCATCCCCCTGCCGGAAATGCTCTCACTGCTGGAAAGGCACGGCAAGGTGCAGCACATGGAAACCGAGTACGCCACCTTCCGCGGCTGCCGCAATCTCCGAAGCCGCGCGCTGTCGGTGAAAGAATATCTGTTCCTGCTGGAAAAGTGACGCAGAACTTGCTTGACGAAAAGCCGCATCGGAGTATCATGGGAGCGTGAATCACCTCTCCTCCATATCCCGAGCCGGGGCTTGCCTGCTGATACTCGCGCTGAGCAGCTGCTACCCCCAGACCGCCAACCCGGAACAGCTGCGTGTGGCGCATGAACAGAATGCCGCCCTGCGTCAGGAAATTGTGCGCATGCAGCAACTTATCACTCAGGCTGGTGATGCCGAACAAGGGCTTGCCGATACCGTGGAAGCCAAAGAACAGGAGCTTACCGATGCGCTCAATGAGCTCAAGGTGCTCAAACGCCAGGAAACCGAACATAAGCTGCGTCTCATCGAGCTCCAGGACAGGCTGGATGCCTTCCGCGCTGATTTCCGCATCATGCAGAACGAAACCGCTAAACTTCACAAACGCTCATGAACTCGGAATCAGCCAATTCCAAACGCACGGCCGATATCTCCCTGACCTGGGCAGATAAATCCATTCCCTCTGCGCCTCACGCTCCCGCACCGGCCCAGCCCTCTGCCGAAACGGTAGAATTCAAACCCGAGGCTAAACCGGAGCCTGCCCCTGTAGAAAAGGCAGAATGCGAGCCAGCAGCCCCGGCTTCCGCTCCTGCGCCCGAGAAAAAGGCCAGCGGCTGGGGTGTTTTCTTTGATACCGTGCTGGTGCTGCTTCTGTTGGGCATCATAGGCTCTGGGGCTTGGTTCATCTCCCAGGAGCTGGATAAATACCGTGTTCCCTCCCCCATGGAACTGGCACAGGCGGAGCACCTGGAGCTTTGCAGGCAGCACGAACAGCTGCAGGATGCCGCCTACCGCGCAGACGAGCAGATTCACATGCGCCAGCGCATCGACAGCCTCGACCTGCAGATTGCCAATACCCGCCGCCAGATTGCCGAACGAAAGAAAGCCATTGCGGACGAGCACGCCCGCATCGTTGCCCTGCAACGCGAAATCCGCCAGGAGGACAAGACCTCCCGCGCCGTAGCGAAAAACCTGCTCATCGGGCTGCCCATCGGCAATGCCTCCACCACCAATGGCAAAGCCTACCCCAATGCCGTCATCCACCGTCTGGAGCCCGGCTACATCACCCTGCGCACCCCCTATGGGCAATCCCGCATTGCCCTCTCCCGCCTGGTAAAAGACAACCTGCCCGACATCGCCCGCTATGCTTTCGGCATTGACGACATGGTGGACATGAGTGACTTTGAATCAGCCCCTCGCAAGCACCGCCAGGGCAAACTCATCACCCCGCGCAAACCCTCTACCAAGGTTCAGGAAACCAACTATGAGCCCGAATCCGGCGCCCCGGTGGTAAACACCCAGGCTCCGCATCCCTCCACCATCACCGTGGAACCCGGGCTCACCCCCGAGGACGATGGCTCCTGGCAGGCACCCACCGCCCCCTTGCCCATTGAGGAATGATACTTCCCTCCGTCCGCGCCGTCAGGCGCGGATTTCGTCTATGCCGCAGGCATAGATATCGTCCACGCTCCCTGGGTGGATTTCGTCCGAACGAAGTGAGGATATCGTTCCCTGTTAACTGAGATCATCCCGCTTCCCAATCATTGGGAATCCATTTTCCCTGAGATACAGGAAAACGGAATCCTGCCCATTCGGGGCGGGACGACTCACACGCAGGGCATCAAATAATCACGCTGATACACCACCACAGACAGAAAGCGCGCACCGGAACACTCTCCGGTGCGCGCTTTGCTTTCCTATTGCAGAAACTTACTTCTTCTTGCGGCAGCAGCCCTTCTTCTTGGCAGGAGCCTCGCAAGCCTCCTTGGGAGCAAGCGTGCGGTTCATCTGCTTCCAGCTCCAGTCCCAGCGGGTCAGGGAGGTGAAGCAGGCCGTGAGCAGGTTCACGCTGGCATCAATATCCACCTTGTGGGCCATTTCAATGCTCTGGTGCACATTGCGCACCGGAATGGAGATAGCACCCGTCACTGCGCCACCGGCGGTGAACTTCTGCATGGCACCGGCATCTGTGCCACCGGCGGCCAGCAGCTCCAGCTGGTAGGGAATCTCCTCCTCCTGGCAGAGAGCCGTCATGAACTTCACCATGCGGGGGTCGGTAATCAGCGTACCGTCGTACACCTTCACCGCCGTGCCCTTGCCCAGAACGGTGCACTTGTCGTGCGCGCCGCTGCCAGGGGTATCGAAGGCGATGGTCACATCCAGCGCGAAAGCGAAATCCGGGTTGATAGCCAGCGTAGCGGCATGGGCACCGCGCAGGCCCACTTCCTCCTGCACCGTGAACACGGCGTACAGGTCGTAATCCGGCAGGTTGCCGCTTTCCTTGATGGCGCGCACCGCTTCAATCAGCATATAGCAGCCGCCGCGGTTGTCGATGCTCTTCACATTCAGGCAATCGCCCATTTCCACCAGATCGCCGATGCGGGTGATGGAATCGCCGATGGAGACATACTTCTCCACCTCTTCCTTGCTCATGCCGAGGTCCACCACATAGTCCGTCACCTGGGGCATCTTGGTGCGTTCTTCCGGGCTCATCA
>JAFNWZ010000057.1 GCA_017379255.1 Akkermansia sp.
AAATTAAACAAGCTCTTGTTAAGATGTACTTTAATCAAATATCCTTTGTTAAAGGGTATTTTGTTAAAGCGTTCTTTAACGCTCTACATTTAGGGTAAATGGCATAAATATAGTTTATCCTGATATTTCTTATTGACAAGCGAACTTGTTATATACTATAATTCGTCCGACAGCTAAAATAGCTTCTAACTAAAACAAAAATTTAAATTACTATGACTACTACACAGCTAGCAAAGACACTGGCAGATATGTATGCCAACGCCCCCAAGGGGGATAAAGTAACCATGATTCACCTTTTTGGTGTTCGATATGCACCAGACATCGCCTTTTGCGGAGATAGTGTGACAAGAATTGTCGAATTATCGAAGATAGGTACTTCTTATGTAACGGAAGTTCATAAAGGTATTCGCCTCAGTAAGTATGTAACTGCAAACTAAATTGAGGTAAAAACCTAAAAATCTTCCTGCGTCTGGCCGCTACCAGACGCAGGAAGAAAGAATGAATACACAAGAAGAGCCACCTGATGGCTCATACCATATAAGCAAGAGAATACGCCTCGTCTTAATATGGAGAAGACCATCGTGCAATTAGAGTCAAAAAAAAATCCCCATCGTATGGCTATACGGAATGAATCCGGTTACGATTTCAAGGTTTATGGCTACATCTGTGACATTCGTGATTCAAAAATAAAAACACCATATGGATATGGGTTGTGCTTACCTTCTGGCTATAACAAGGATGTAAAAGAAGCTACAAAGTTGGTCTCCCAGAGATTAATTAATTGTGGAATCAGCTGTATAGATATGTTTTCATCCAACCTTACTTTGAGTTCATGGGTTGAATTAAGGGAACATGAGGTTTGGAATACGCGTCCAGAGATGGAGCTTGCAGAAAGAATGCGTTTCTACATCAGGCAGTCGTCGTGTATGATTGCATCAAAGGATTTTACCCAGGATTTGATTATGTATCTGGTTACTGGAGATCAAGCAAATCTCCCCAAAAATTCTGATGATAGTCAGAACATTTCTGATTCGGCATGTGATATTGAAAACACAAGGGATTCTAACTCTACATCTTTTCGGGCTAGTGAAAAGGTCACATCGCGTAATTTTTTTTATCAATGGCTGCTACAGGTATTTTATAAATGGCTTTCATTCATTAGAAATCCTGCCCGGGGATATCGTTCCATATAGTGAATAGGAAGATGTTTTCTTCTATGCAACATTTAGCACAGGAATTTTCCTAAAATCAAATAGCATAAATCTGAAATGAAAAATCGCTTCGGCAAGGGCGAACGCAGTCCGAAAGTCCTCACCACCACAAGGCGCAGGTTTTATTCGGAGCGGGGGGCTTTCCTGTCGGCGTAGGCGAAGACGAAGACGGAAGTCCCCCAATGCTTATTTTTTCGGGACTAAAGTCCCGTGCTCCGACAGATATGCACCCCGCCAATTCCTTATTTTTAGATGATTGGCTAATTATGCAACACAAAAACCCGCCGCCCGTGTTACTCTGGGCGGCGGGTTTGGTATGATGAAAAGTCAGTTTTGGAGTTTGAGTTTTTCCACATACTTGGCAATCATGTCGACCTCGATATCGACAATGCTGCCGGGGGCGTAGCAGTGCATGATGGTGCGCTCCCAGGTGTGGGGGGTAATCCAGAATTCGAGTTCATCCGGCCCGGTGATGTTGGCCACGGTGAGGGAGACGCCATCGATGGCGATACTGCCTTTGTCGATGACGTAGCGCATGTATTCCTGCGGGATGCGGATGCGGACCATGTGGTCCTGCCCCACGGGGGTGATGCTGGTGACGCTGCCGGTGGTATCGACATGGCCCATGACGAAGTGGCCACCGAAGCGGCCGTTGCCGCCCATGGCGCGCTCCAGGTTGCAGAGTGAGCCCACCTGCAGCTGCCCCAGGCTGGTGACACGCAGGGTCTGGGTGAGGAGGTCGAACTCCACCCGGTTTCCGTCAATCTTATCGACGGTGAGGCAGCAGCCGTTCACCGCCACAGAATCCCCCAGCGCCAGTTCTGCCGCAAAGGGGATTTCCACCGCATAGCGCGCGCCGCTTGCCACGGCGGTGCGCTCCAGCACCTTGCCGGTGCATTCCACGAGTCCTGTGAACATAAGTCGTTTTCTTTAATCGCCGAAGTAGATGAAGTTATACAGGCAGAAGATGATGAAGGTGGGCAGTGCGGCCCAGAGGAAGAGCTGCAGGGCGCTAATGCCGTCCTTGAAGTATTTGCCCAGAATGGCCTGGCCGGCGGGGTTGGGGGCGTTGGCGATGACGGTGAGACCACCACCGGTGACGGCACCGGCTACAATGGCGTAGCGGATGTGCTCCGGCAGGTTGGGCACGGTGCTGGAAAGGAAGGTGACGGAGGCGTTGTCGTTGAACGCGGTGAGGATGCTGGCCAGCCCCATGGTGGCGGTGGCGCCCAGGTCAGCCAGGGCCTGCAGCACGGGCTGCATCCACCAGCCCTGCACGCCGCCCAGGATGAGCAGCCCGGCAAGGAAGAAGGCTACCAGCAGCGGCACTTTGATGGAAAAGGCGTTCTGGTACTGCGGGGTGGCCATGGTGAAGCCCAGGAAGAAGAGGAAGCCACCCACGAAGATGGCCGGGTGGTGGGCGAAGTACACCGTCCACACCAGGAAGAAGATGGAGACGCCGTAGACCCAGGCGGGGATGACGTCCTGGCGGTCTTCCCAGGAGGTGGGCACGGTGGTGTCAAACGCGCTGTTGGCGCGGTGCACTTCTGCCAGGCGCTTGAATTCCTTGGTGAAGATGAAGAAGTAGATGGTGTTGGCGATGATGATACCCACGATGGCTTTCCAGCCGAAGTGGGTGAACATGTGGGCCATGTCCCAGTTCCACTTGCCGGCTACCATGACGATGGGCGGCGCGGCAAAATGGGTGAGTGTGCCGCCCACGGAAACGTTCACAAAGAGCAGCGCCAGGGTGGCATAGCACAGAGAGGGTGCGGGTTTGAGGTGGTAGAATTTCTTGGCCAGCAGAATGGCGGCCAGGGTCATGGCGGCGGGCTCGGTGATGAAGGAGCCCAGCAGCGGCGCAATGCAGAGCACGGAGAGCCACCAGGCGGCCGGGGTGCTGCCGCCCATGCTGGCGGCGAATTTGAGGGTGTTTTCTGCCAGGCGGTAGATGGGGCGCGAGGAGGCAATGACCATGATGACGGCCACGAAGAGGGGTTCGGTGAAGCTGGTGTCGTGGTCAATGTAGCGCAGGAAGTCATCCATGCTGTAGTAGTGCTGGCAGACGAAGGCGAAGGGGATAATCCAGAGGCCGAAGACTACTTCCACTTCTCCCAGGAAATGGCAGAGGGTGCTGCCGAAGGAGACGGGCATGCGCTGCTCCGGGTGCAGGATGCGGAATTTGGCATCGCGTAGTTTCTGCTTGTGGGCTTTTTCCATGTGGTGCGCCCATTTCTGGAACATGGGGGCCATGAAGGTGTGCAGAATGGCGAGCAGGAAGATGATGGTGGCGGCCAGGTTGAAGTTATCTACCTTGACGCGGTGCACGAGCTTGTCCCACAGCCCCATGCCTTCTTCTCCCTTGGCGTAGATCTGCAGGGGGATGGGGAAGCGGCTGTACTGCAGCTTGCCGTTGGTGTAGTGGTGGGTCCAGGCGGCCAGCTGGCCATCCGGGTCGGCATGGTAGACGGTCTTGCCGCATTCCGGGCAGGGCTTGCGCGTCATGGGCAGGGCAAATTTCACCTTCATGGCGGCGTGTTCCAGCACGGTGTGGCCGTCATAGGCGTGGTGCTCCTGGGCCAGGTATTGCTGCAGGGCTTCCAGGCTCATGGATTCTGCGGCTATCATCAGCGCATTCTGGGCATGGGTGCAGAGGTTGAGGCTCTTGATGAGGGTGTCCTTGGCCTCCGCTTCGGCGCGGAGTTCCTCTACGGTGGGAACGGCGCTTGTCCCGTGGCTGGTGCATGCGGGCTCCGGCAGTGCCACCACTTCTGATACCACTTCTTCCTGCGCATGCACACTGCCCAGCAGCACCATGCTGCACCAGATGAATGTTCCGATTATCCACTTACGCATAACTTTTCAAAACGTTCAGAGTCATACTAGCACATGCGCGCCCGCGTTGGCGAGCAAAAAAGCACTTTTCAGCGGCGTTTGCGCGCCAAATTCAGCAATTTATCATACGCGCGGCTTTCTCCGCGGGCGGCGGCCTTGCGGTACCAGTAGGCGGCCAGCTCCGAACTGGCAGGGGCACCCAGACCTGTCTCGAAGCATTCGCCCAGTTTGAGGGCAGCGGCGGCGTGCCCCTGCAGGGCAGCGCGCTCCAGGCAGCTGCAGCCACCGGCGGCATCGCGGGTGCAGCCCAGGCCTTTCAGGTAGCACTTGCCCAGCCAGTACAGCGCATCGGCGCTGCCGGCGCGGGCGGCGCGGTCAAACCACTCGACGGCTTCTTCAAAGTTGCGCCCCTCGCCGCGGCCGCGGATGAGTTTCTTGGCCAGGTGCAGGCAGGCTTCCGCATCACCTGCGGCGGCACGGGTTCTCAAATCATCCGCCATGGGCTCAAAATTCTTTCTTGCTGAATATCCAGGTGGCGGTGAGCAGGTGCAGCAGCATGTAGCCCACTGCTATGAGCGCCAGCCACCCCAGCAGCGCCCAGCTCATCTCTGCCCCGGCGGAGGCGGTGTCTGCCACGCTGAAGAGCGCGAAATCCGGCAGTAGCACAGCGCAGCATTGTTCCACCAGGCGCATGGCCGCTGTTGTGCCCTGCCCTGCGGTGAGGGCTGCAAAGAGGGTGCCCTGGAACATGCCGATGAAGTAGGCCCCCAGGCCGAAGATGATGCTCACGATGGTGCCGCTGGTGAAGCAGGAGATAAGCAGGGTGAGGGTGGTGAGCACGCTGTAGCCCAGCAGGGTGGCCAGGATGCCGCGCTGGGTGTTCCAGGTGTTGCCGGCGGCTTCCACCTGCTCCAGATACGGGGCCATTTCTGCCGCGCTGAATCCATTGGCAGCCAGGGCGGTGCTGAGCTCTGCACTGATGCTGGCCACGCGCTGCGCCAGCAGCAGGCTCATGAGCCCATCCAGCACGCCGAGCATGAGCACCAGCAGGGCCAGTACTCCCAGTGCTTTGCCTGCCAGGTAGTCAAACCGCGGCACGGGTTTGCAGAGGATGGTGTAGAGGATGCGGTCCTCGGTATCGCGCGGCAGCAGCAGCGCGGTGGCGGCCACGCAGAAGATGAGGGCAAAGAGCTGCATGCAGCCCAGGCTCACATCCTTGATGAATTGCAGCTGCGCTACCCCCTGGAACTCGGCGCCTATGTTCTCCTGGTATGGGATGAATTGCAGGCCCAGAAACAGGAAGGCCAGCACGGCGGGCACCAGAAACAGACGCATGCGCACCAGCTGGGTGAGGGTCACGCCGGCAACGGCTGCCACGCGCCCGGGCATGTGCGCCAGGTTCTGAATCACCCCGAACATGCCGCTGCTTATTTACTTGCGGGCAGCTTTTTCGCCGTCCTCGATGAATTTCCAGAACGTGCGGGACTTGCCCAGCTTGCGGTCTTCACTGTCGGAACCCATGCCGCTGCGGAAGAAGAAGTCCTTAAGCGTATCGGCATGCAACACGCGCTGCACCACCACCACGTTGTCGCCGTCCTCATTCTGCTCCACGGTGAAGTAGATGCGGTAGTCATCATCATCCGAACGGAAGCGGAAGATGCGGCGGCCGTCGCGTTCCAATACGCCAAAACGGGGGTCGGTCGGGGTGCCATTCAGGCAGCCTTCATCCACCTTGAAGGAGAAGAAAAGCTTCAGCTGCTTCATGGCGGGAATGGCAGATACTTCTGCCGCACTGATTTCATTGAAAGCGATTTGTTGCACGCGCCCAGTTTAGGGGAACTTTCGCCCAATAGCAAGAAAAATGTGCGCTTGCATTCAATTTGCTAGAGTATTCTCTATCTGTTTCAGATTTCTTAATAATCAATCGGTTTCCCGTTGCGGCGCCGCATGCCCTGCTTCATCTGCTCCTGCATGTGGAGCCACTGGGGTGTGCCCTTTGCTTCCGGCGTGTGGCTGAACACGTAGTCGTTATAACGGGTGCTGCGGCGTATCATAGCCCAGTGCTCCAGCGGGAGTCTGTGCCCTTCCGGGTAAATGAGGTTCAGCGCCCGGGCCATGGCGGGGGTGTCCACCCATTCATCGCCCTGCCAGTCTTCGATGATGTGGGTGCGACCGGCATAGCGCCAGACCTCGAGCAGCACGGCCTTGGGCCACTTCTCGTGGCGGGAGGTGATGTAGACCACATGGTGCTCGCTGCCGGAGGCGGCATCGCGCACGCAGCACCCCAGGCGGAAATATTGCAGGGGACGGCGGCGCAGCTCGCGGTAGAGGTCATGCTGGTAGTGCCAGCAGAGCCCGCGGTGGCGCCAGTGGTTGCGGGTGTTCACGGTGCGGTTGTTGAACCAGCCGGCCAGGATGGGGTCATTGTACCGGGCAATGGCTGCCCCGCCTGCCACAGCAGTGTGTGCCAGCCAGGCGGCTTCCTGGCGGGCGGCTTTCCTCTCATGCTCCGGCAGAAGCTGCAGCAGTTGCTGCTGGATGCCATGCTGCCGTTCTACGACAGCGGGCTCTTTTTCGTACCCGGGTCGGGGGGCGCTCTGGCAGGCTATGTGCAGCAGCGGCAGCAGCAGCAGAATGAGGCAGCGGAGTACGTTCATCTCAATAATTGGTCAGCAGTCCGGGGTGTTCTTTCTTACCCTGCAGGATGTTGTTGTACATGCGGCGGTACTGAGGAGAACGCCGCATCTCCGGCATCCAGTACCCTTCGTAGTCGCCATCGGCCCCGCGCAGCACGCTCCAGTGCTCCATGGGCCACTGGTGCCCCTCCTGGTAGTAGATGGCCTGCACGCGGCAGATGCCAGGCAGATCTGCCCAGCGGGTGGGGCTGAGCTTGCGGGCATCATCCACCTTCAGGCGGCCATTCCACATCCAGGCATCCAGCACCCAGGCCTGCGGCCAGGCTGCACTCCTGGGCGCCACGTACACGCAGTTGTGCTCAGAGGCTTTGCCGCCGTCTCGCACGCAGCAGCCAATGCGGAAGTAATTCAACGGCCGCCGGCGTAACTCGCGGTACATGTCGTGCTGGTATTGCCAGCAGAGTCCGCGGTCCTGCAGGCGGGCATTGATGAGCGCATTGCCCGCCCAGCCCGGGAAGCAGGAGCCGTTGATTCGCGCAATGCCGGCGGCGGCCTTGTACGCCGTGTCAGCCAGCCAGGTGGCTTCCTCGTGCGCGGCAAACTGTTCCTGCTGCTCCAGCGGCAGCAGCGCCACCAGATTATCCTTGAGCTGCACGCGGCGCCTGGTCACAAATTCGGTATAGGGGTATTGCACCGAGGGGGGGTAGCACGATGTCACCCCAAGCAGCACCAGCAGCATCAGGCATATCTGTTCCAGTTTCTTGACCATGTTCCGTAAAAAAGGGAGGCGCATTCTACAGTATCTCCCCCTGCTCCGCAAGTCTAAATCACTTAATATGCGTTATTTACTGTTCCATGTGGAACATTCGTTTACCCCAGTGTACCGCGTATAATTATATCTCTTTCACATTCAATAAGTTCCTCGCGCTGAAAAATAAATTCCTGCGGCAGGAAGTCTCCGGGTACCACATGGTCCGGCCCTGCACCCACCATGGGAGAGATGCTCTGCATCCACTCATTCACAAGCCCTTCTTCCAGGAACCGGCGCAGGAGCTTTCCGCCGCATTCGAGCATCAGGTTCACAATACCGTACCGCGTATAAAGCTCATTCAGCAGGCCGCGCAGGTCGCGCACGTCTTCCCACACCAGGGTGCGCTTGTGGTATTTGTCAGAAAAGAGCTTGGCCATCGGCGGCAGGGAGAGCATGTTATTGGTGAGCACGATGCGCCAGGGTTGTTCCTTGCGCGGTGAGGGTGTTTTCAGCGGGGTGCGGATGGTCAGCTGCGGATCATCGGTGCGCAGCGTGTTACCGCCAATGAGGATGGCATCGCTCTCCAGCCGCAGCTGGTGGGCATATTGCAGGGTCTTCACCCCGCTCAGCCAGAAACTCTGCCGCCGGGTCATGCGTCCATCAAGTGTGGTGGCCACCTTGGCAGTGACCCACGGCCGCCCGGTCATGACGGCATGGAACCAGGAACGCAGGAAACGGTCACAGGCGGCCTTGCACACGCCCGGGCACACTTCTATCCCCGCGGCGCGTAAAAGCGCGTCTGCGCGGCCCTGGTGGCGCATATCGGGGTCTGTGGAGCCATAGACCACACGCGCGAGGCCGGCTTCAATGATGGCATCGGTGCAAGCGGGTGTGCGGCCCACGGTGGAGCATGGTTCCAGGGTCACGTAAATGGTGGCGCCTTTCATGAGGCCGGCATTTCCGCGGGAGCGCGCATCGGCAATGGCCCGGCGCTCGGCATGGGCCTCCCCTGCCTTTTCGTGGAATCCCTGTCCCAGGAGTGCACCATTGCGCACGATAACGGCACCTACAGGGGGATTAGGACTGGTAAGTCCCAATCCCATGCGCGCCTGCTCCAGCGCACATTGCATCCATTTTGTATCTTCCTGCTCCTGCATGCAGGCTATTGTATCAGCAGTTAGGCAGCTGTCAAGATGAGCCCCCGGGTACTGACTATCTTTCTGTGATTGAATGATGCTATTATAGTATATTCAGAAACTCATCATCATCTACCCTGTGAATAAGTGGATAAGTTTACCAGGCTGTTTATGGTTAATGTTTTATATAAGATGCTACCTGTTGACAACCTGGTTGAGAACCTCGCTCCCGGCGGTGAAGAAAACTTATCGACAGAGTTAAGAACCGCTTATTCACATACTTATTAACCATTTTTGTGAATAAGTATGTTAAAGTGTTTATGATGAGTTTATTGAGCTTCTTCCGGCTGGGCGGTCTGGGTGGTCTCGGAAGACTGCGGCCCGAGGAGGATGCTGCCCGGCAGGTCAATCGCAATGGCGCTGAGGCCAGCCAGCGGGTACATGTAAACCGCGCTGAAATCAGCCGTCATTTCGCCAACACGGGCAAGCAGATAGCTCCGGCCGTCATTTTTCAGCAGGCGGTGGGAGGACATGTTGCGGAAGAAGGAAGGAGCTTCGGCTTTTGTGGTCTGTTCCTTTACTTCACCCTCCGGGAGGTGATTGCTCCACTTTCGGTTGATGAAGCTGATGGCATCGGAGTGGCTGTACTTGCCTTCCTTGAGGCTCTTGACCATGTTTTCGGGTACTTCAGCGTAACGGGGTTCAAACTCATCTTCATCCACGATGACGCTGTAGCGTTCCGGGTGTTCTTTTTCGACCTCGTTCTTGACGGGCTGGATGCAGGGAACGTTACTGCGCCGAACCTGGGCCTTGTATCCTTTCATGTACCACTGGCCATTCACCTTGCAGAGTGTGGGGGTCTCCAGAGGCAGCAGAATGGCATCGCCGCTGCGGGCGGTGTCGGCTATGACCTCGTGCGTGCGCACGCTGCAGGAAACGCCAGCAAGAGCCAGCAGGGCTGTAAGGGTGTAATATGAAATCTTCTTCATGGTGCGTGTCTGGTCGGGGTTACTCTTCGGTTAAAAATTGGTGGAAGAAAACAAAGGGGGCCATGAATGGGATGGCCGCATTGTAGAGAACGGTGCCCGGCCAGTCAATGACGACCTGATCCAGGGTGCTGAGTATGGTGGTTCCAATGCCGGGGTCTGTGGAGGCTTCCGGGGTTATCCATGTAGTGGAATCGCCCTGCACCGCGGCCTGGATGCGGCACTCTGTTGCGGCGCCGGGTAAAGTGGCGCTGCACGTGGCAGCGTTGTCCAGCAGTTCGCCTTTCAGTGTCTCGATCTCCACATAGCCATCCTGGCGCTGCATGACTTCACCCGTGCCACGGGAAATCGGGAAATAGACAGTGGTGTCTTTTCCGCCAGTGCTGGTGTATGTGGGGGCGTTATTCTCGTTCAGGAAAATGGAATCGTGCACGATGGGGTAATGAATGCGCAGTTGCTGCTGCTCAGCGGCCAGATAATACTGCCCCCCTGCCCTGTACAATTTGAGAGGGGCGACCAGGTGATACCCTGTGTTTTGTCTCCCGGCTTCCTCTATGTTTTTATGGGTCTGCATGTAGGCGCAAGAGGAAAGAAACGCCATCACTGCCACAAGCCCCGCCTGGGGAATAAACCGATAATTCATGCGCTTAATCTACCATATAAGCTGAACTTTGTAAAGAAAACCGTGAAAATTAAAAGCATGTTCCACATGGAACATGCTTTCGAGGGATTTCACCTGCCGCCGGCCTGCGGAAGAATGGGCGGAAGCATCCTGGGCTCAGGGGTGTTCAGCAGCGCATCCAGGTGGGGTTGCCAGATGTCGGCGCTGTCTTTGTAGAGGGCTACGCGTGCCCTGAACAAGGCAGCTGCGCAGGCACGCTCAGCGCGGATATAGCAGGTGCGTGTGATGCCTCCCATACGCTTCAGCGCTTCTCCTTCGCGCTGGAGACGCGCAAAGAATTGCTCGGCTTTGGGGAGTTGTTCTGCCGCGCTGGTGGTGCGCCCGCTCTCTGCGAGAGAACGAGTGCGAATGGCAGCCACAAGGCAGTCCTGCACGAGTTTGAGCGGACTATCCTCTGTTGCGTTGCAGCTCTGGGCTGCCATGTTGATGGCAGCGCCTGCGGGGGGTGTTTCCTGCAGCACCAGCAGGCGCAGCAGCATGGTGCGCCCCTCCCAGTGCAGCAGGGTTTCAGCATCGCTCGCAGAGGATTTGCCGGCGGCTTCGGTGCTGAGCTGGCGGGCTGCCTTGAGGGCTTGCACCCACTGCTTTTTATCGCCGCTCTGCACCCACACAGCTATCTGGTAAAGCCGGGCGGCCATGTACGCTTCTGTTGTGGGTCCAGTGTTTCGCAGGATGGCCTGGAAATGCGGCATGGCCTGGGGCGCTTTCCCGCTGCGGAAAAGGAGATGCCCTGCCAGCTGGTGAATGAGGGGATGCGGTGCCCGCTTCGAGAGTTGCGCGGCCTTTTCGGCGGCTGATATGGCTTGTTCGGAGGGGCTTTCGGAGCACTCCTCCACCAGGGCGCGGAGGTAGTGCGCCAGCGGGGAATCCTGCAGGCGCGCCTGCAGGGCATCTGCCCTTTTCAGGAGGCTATCCCCCTGCTCCCCTGCCTGGTGGTTCAGCACAATATCCCAGCAGGCGGCCATATTGTCCCGGCGGTAGCGTGCGGCACGCTCCTTAAAGGCTTGTGCAGCCCCGGCATAATCACCATTCAGGTATTGCAGAAACGTGGCCAGGTACCATTCTTCAACCGGAGTGAGCACGGCATCCTGGATGCTGTTGTTGAGTTGCTGCAAGTGCTGGCGGTATGCCTCGCTGCGCAGGGGATGAATCATCATCATGCCGATGTGGGCCAGAATGCAATCTGGTTCTTCACGCAGCGCTTCTGCAAAGTGGTTATAGGCGCTTTCGTTGCAGCCATAAAGGCACTCTTTCAAGCCCAGATTCACCAGGCGCTGGACTTCTGCGTCCGGGGTGGACAATGCCAGCTGCACGGCCGGATTCTCGTGAGTGAAAAAGTTGCCCTTATCAGAAAGTTTATCCTCTGCCCAGCAGATGCTTGCTGCCAGGCAGAGGATAATGGAAGTGGCGTTGTTCATGGGTGTCATTACATACGCTCCGGCATCGTGATACCGAAGAGTCCCATACCTTTCTTGAGCACGCTGGCGGTCAACTCGCAGAGGGCAAGACGCGTTTCGCGGGTAGCGCCTTCGCTCTTGAGAACCGGGCAGGCTTCGTAGAAGCTGTGGAATGCCTTGGCGAGCTCGTAGAGGTAAGCTGCCAGCAGGTTCGGTCGGCAGTCGTCAAGGGTGGCCGGTACAACTTCGGCGAAACGCACCAGAAGGCGTGCCAGGTTGATTTCGGCATTTTCAGCCAGCGTAAGGGAGGCCGTCGCTACAAAACTGCCCTCTATCTTGCGGAAGATGGAGCGAACGCGCACATAGGAGTTCTGGAGATACGGCGCAGTATCGCCGGTGAGGGCCAGCATCTTCTCCCAGTCGAAGATATAATCGCTCATGCGGTTCTGGGAAAGCTCTGCAAACTTGATGGCGCCGATACCCACAGCCTGCGCCACGGCGGCCTTTTCATCGGCCGGCATATCCGGGCTCTTGGCTTCCACCACGGCTGTGGCGCGGGTCACGGCCTCATCAATCACATCCTGAAGGCTCACGGTATCGCCGGAACGTGTCTTGAACGGGCGACGGTCCTTGCCCAGGATGGAACCAAACGCAACGTGACGGAAATCACCTGTTACGCCGCGCATGCGTTCGATGTCGAAAATCTGCTTGAAGTGCTTTTCCTGCGGTGCGCCCACCACGTACCAGATAGCATCTGCCTTGAAGTTTTCGATGCGGTAATCCAGCGTGGCGAGGTCAGTGGTGGCATACAGGAAACCACCGTCTGCCTTGCGGATAATGGCCGGTACGGCGCACCATTCTCCATCTTTCTGTACCAGGAACGGGTCATTCTGCGGCTTGTGGAAACCATCGGAGAACACGCAGATGGCGCCATCACTCTCGCGGGCAATCCCCTTCCCTACCAGGTCTTCCACCAGGGGTGCGAGCGCATCATTATAGGCACTTTCACCCAGCCAGTAATCGAAGGTAATGTCCAGCTGGGAGTAAATCTTCTCCAGACCAATCTTGGTCACAGCAATGCATTTCTGCCAGATTTCCAGGTTCTCGGTATCGCCGCTCTGGAGCTTCACCAGTTCTTCCTTGCAGAGAGGAAGCAGCTTTTCATCTTCTTTGCAGCGGGTGTTGACGTCCTTGTAGACGCTGAGAAGTGCCTCAATGGGGTCTTTTTCCAGCTCTGCCTGGTCCAGAATGTTCTTCCAGCCCCACAGAATCATGCCAAACTGAGTGCCCCAGTCGCCAATGTGGTTGTCCGTAATCACCTTGTGTCCCAGGAAACGTGCCAGACGTCCCAGAGTGTCGCCAATGATGGTGGAGCGGATGTGGCCCACATGCATCGGCTTGGCTACGTTCGGTGCGGAAAAGTCGATGACAATCGATTTGGGTTCATCTACAAGGGATACCCCCAGTCTCTCATCACCCAGCATCGCGTGTGCGCGCGCGGCAAAGTATTCCGGTTTCACGCGGAAATTGATGAATCCAGGGCCTGCTATCTCAAGTGTGGCTACCTCGGATTCACCAAATTTCTCAATCACCTCTGTGGCCAAAGCGCGCGGATTCATCTTTGCCTGCTTGGCAAGCATCATGGCTGCGTTGCTCTGGTAGTCGCCGAATCGTAAATCCTGGGAAGGCGTTACAGTAGGGGTGAAACCTTCAGGAAGTGCCTCACCCAATACTGTGTGCAGCGCCTTTGTCAGCTGCTCTGAGAGTATCTTTGGTATCGTCATATTGCTGGCCAGGATTCTACACTCTTTGCCTTCTTTTGTCAATGAAATGTACAGTCGTCCTGTTCCACGTGGAACAATTTTGTTGGTTAAAATTCTTGCAAATTCCCCTTCTCTGTGATATATACATAACCAGCTGCCGTGCTCGTGACGCGTGGTTTCACAGGCCCGGACCGTTATAGAAACACTAGGGGCATTAAAGCTTATATGGGTATTATGTTCCGTCCAATGGATACCTCAGACGACCCAGGCTCCGCACCCACCTGATTACAGGGAACGTGGCTCTTTTACCACTGACGGCATGGTGGTCAATTTTTATAGAAGCCCTGATTTTCGTTCAAGAAAATCAGGGCTTTTTCTTTCTGTTCATTCACTGATTGCCAGACGTTGCATAGGTGTAAGTACAGTAAATTGTGTAGATTTATAACGCTTTTGACCAGAAAGCATTATAGGTATTTAAGATAAGTTTAATATTTCGAAAAAAATTGAAATAGAGGCTTGATTCAGAGCGGTTTTGTAAGTATAATCTGCCTGTATCATTATGAAAATTTACTATCTGAACAGTGAGAAGAAACCCGTTGGGCCGCACAGTAAAGAAGAGATTCTCTCCTTGAAAGAAACCGGGTTAATAAATGATGAGACACTTGCCGCCGTAGCTGGGGATAGTAAATGGAAGCCGTTATCGGAACTGCTCTCGGACTGTTCCACATGGAACACAGCAGAAAATTCCGGAAGCGAAATGAATTTGTGGCAATGTTTTAAAATGGCATTCCAGAAATATGCCGTATTCAGTGGACGTGCCAGCCGAAAAGAATTCTGGAGTTTTGTTCTTTTTTACATCATATTTAATTATGCGATTCATATTCCCATGAATCTAATGACCCGGCCAGTCACGGCCGCATACGAAGAAAAAATCAACGCCTGCGCTGATGAAGCTCCGCCTTCTGAAATTTTTGATCTGGTGGTCGAACTTTTGCAAGAGCCGACTGTTCTCATTGCAAACGGAATTGGAATTTTCTACTGGCTTGTCATGCTGGTTCCTTTTCTCTCTCTGAGCGTACGCAGACTTCATGATACCGGCACAAAAGCGTGGGGTGTGATTGTTGGTAGTGTTTCATACATACTGATGATTGCTTCTACTTGTTTGCTGATTAAGTTTGTAATCCAGAATATCGACTTCTTGCACTCCAACGTTGAACCGTTGTTTCCTTTAGTAATCAGTCTGGTTGGAGCATTTCTTTGCTTTATAGCTATCAGTATTTACTTGTTTATCAAAATGCTGCTTCCTGGTAACAAGGGTGAAAACAAGTATGGCGCCGAACCGAGAAACTGATATGAGTTTGATGTCCGAAGATATGGCAGGGCAGGGGAGTGTACCCCCTGTGCCTGCTTTTAATATTCCGTGCGAAAAATGTAAAGCGGAAGTTTCCCTGGTAGATGGACAGATTCCGGTAACTTGCCCGCATTGCGGTTACCATCTTCGTCCACGGTCGGATTCAATGTGGAATCATTTTCTTTTCGTGCTTCGCTACCGTTATCTTGTCTGGCGAGGTAGAGCGACCCGAAAAGAATTCTGGAGTTTCAATTTGTTCTCTTATATCATCTGGTTCTTGTTCCTGATTGGAATCTGCATGGTGATTGATTCCACAGTTCCAGAGTGTTCCTGTCCGGTAGGTCATTTAGGTGCTTTCGTGGTGGCATTGTGTTGCGCCCTTGTTGTGTATATTCCCTTAATTGCGATTCCTCAGACTTTTCTCATTGCGCGCCGTTTGCATGATATTGGCATAAGTGGAATCACTGTTATTATTCAACTGGTTCTTGTAGCTCTTGTGTGTGGAGCCTTCATCTCAATTTTCTCAATCAAAGCAGTTGAGGAATATCCGACTCACTCTTCAATAGTGACGGTTGATAATGAGGAAAATTCTGATGAACTTATCCATATTGTTGATGATGAGCTTGTGCATCCCCTTGATTTATCTGCTGAAAACGAACTCGCGATCACCGCGTTGTTCCGCGTACTGATGGAAGAGATCCCCGCCGACAGCGGCTCGTTTAAATGGGGCGGCACTACATCGCAGTCGTATTTCCCGAAAGACAACTCCGATTTCTTCGACGGTTGCGACCTC
>JAFNWZ010000058.1 GCA_017379255.1 Akkermansia sp.
CCTTGCTCATCTACTCCATGCGAAAACCCTCCTGGGCAGACCCGGATGCCAAGGCTTCCTTTGAACCCTTCAGCTGGGAGAAGCAAGGTAGAATGTAGAATTCTGAATGTAGAATGTATTGAATTCCCTGCGCCTGCGGCGCAGCACATAAAATGCCGCCCCGGAATCCGGGGCGGCATGAAAGTTATAACCAGAACCCGTAAAGCGGGTGGCAGCCATTAGACAGGGGTGGAGCCGCTGTGGCGGCGGAACCCCTGGTTAGGAGGGAAAAAGAATCAGAACCCGCAGAGCGGGTGGTAAACAGTAGGCAGGGGTGGAGCCTCGCAGCGGCGGAACCCCTGCTCATACAAAAAAGAAACGGAACCCGCAGAGCGGGTGGCAGAAAACGCGGCTTTTTCAAACAACCATTGGTACACGAAATTGTTCAAACCTTGCTTTTCTCTTGTTTCCCGCTTCACCACATGGTAGCATGACGAGCAGCATTATATTACTCGTATGGGAAACTCGTTCATTAATGTAAACGTGCACCTTGTTTTTCATGTCAAGAGCACAGGTTGCACCATGAGAGAGGAGGATTTACCACGTGTCTTTCATTATATAGGCGGCGTTATAGGCTCATTATCGGCACATCCATACATGGTTGGAGGATGTGTTGACCATGTGCATATCCTGACATCTTTACCCGTTACGATGAGTCTTGCGGAGCTGGTCCGGGCTGTAAAAGCAAATTCCAGTAGATGGATAAAAGGATTGGATGCGCATTATAATGTTTTTTCCTGGCAGGAGGGGTACGGGGCATTTTCTGTCAGTGAGTCGAATAAGGTAGATGTTATTAACTACATTGTTAATCAGCAGGAGCATCACCGCAAGTATTCCATGCAGGAAGAGTTTCAGATTTTCCTGAAGAAAAATGGTATTACCGTTGATGAATGGGGATGCCAGGTTGTTGATAAATAGCCACGTTTTCTGCCACCCGCTTTGCGGGTTCCGTTTCTTTTTTTGTATGAGCAGGGGTTCCGCCGCTATCGCGGCTCCACCCCTGCCTACTGTCTGCCACCCGCTCCGCGGGTTCGTCTCTTCTGATTGTGCACCATGGATTCGGGTGCCGCTGTGGGTGCCCCTCCCTCGACTTTTCTGCCACCCGCTCTGCGGGTTCGGCTCTTCTGCTTGTGCACCATGGATTTGGGTGCCGCTGTGGTTGCCCCTCCCTCGACTTTTCTGCCACCCGCTCCGCGGGTTCGTCTCTTCTGATTGTGCACCATGGATTCGGATGCCGCTGTGGTTGCCCCTCCCTCGACTTTTCTGCTACCCGCTCTGCGGGTTCTTGTTCTTTTTTCTCCTAACCAGGGGTTCCGCCGACCAGGCGGCTCCACCCCTGTCTAATGGCTATCACCCGCTCTGCGGGTTTGTTGTCTGTAACAAATGCCGCCCCGGAATCCGGGGCGGCATGAAAGTTATAGCGGTGCTCGTTTTCCGTGGGGGTTAGCCGCGGTTTTTCAGCTGCGGGAAGAGGATGATGTCGCGGATGGAGCTGGCGCCGGTCATGAGCATGCAGAGACGGTCGATGCCGATGCCGATACCACCGGCACTGGGCATGCCGCTTTCAAGCGTTTCCACGAAATCATAGTCAATCTTCTGGGTGTCCTCACCAGCCTGGTGCTGCAGGCGCTCCAGCTGCTCCACGGGGTCGTTCTGCTCGGAGTAACCGGGGCAGAGCTCCTGGCCGTTCATGACCAGCTCGAACACGTCCACCACGCTGGGATCCTCGGGGTTGGCCTTGGCCAGGGGAACGAGGTCGCGGGCCACGTGGCACACGAAGAGCGGGTTGGCCTGCTTCTCTTCGATAAGCTTCTCATAGACCTGCTGGGTCACGTCGGTGTCGTTCAGGTCATCGCCAATCTGCACATGCAGCTCGTTTTCGGCGCGGTCGCGGCGCTGTTCCGGGGTAAGGTCGAACCAGTCAGCACCGGCTACTTCCTTCACCAGGTCGTTGTAATCGGCGCGGCGCCAGGGGCGGGTCAGATCCACCGTCCAGCGCAGGTTGCCGTTGTCGTCATACTGGTCGAACTTCAGCGTGCCGAACACCTTTTCTGCCACGGTGCAGATCATGTCCTCCATCATTTCGGCCATGGTCTCGTAGTCACCACCGGCTTCGTATACCTCCAGCACGGTGAATTCGGGGTTGTGGCGGCGGTCCACACCTTCGTTGCGGAAGTTGCGGTTCAGCTCGAATACCTTGGGGAAGCCACCCACCAGCAGGCGCTTGAGGAACAGCTCCGGCGCGATGCGCAGCGTCACGGCCTTCTTCAGTGCGTTGTAGTAGGATTCAAAGGGCTTGGCGGAAGCGCCGCCGGCAATGTCCTGGAGCATGGGGGTCTCTACCTCCAGGAAGCCGCGGTTGATGAGGTACTGGCGGATTTCCTGCACGATGAGGGAGCGCTTCACGAAGCGGTCAGCGCTTTCGGCGTTGCTCATCAGGTCCAGGTGGCGGCGGCGGTAGCGCATATCCATATCGGCCAGGCCGTGGAATTTATCAGGCATGGGGCGCAGTGCCTTGGAAAGCACCTTGAAGCTGGCCACGCGCACGGAGGGTTCGCCGGTGCGGGTGATGAAGGTCTCGCCCTCGATACCGACCCAGTCGCCGCGCTCCAGGAGCTTCCAGAGAGCCCATGCTTCCGGCTCCATGGATTTCTTGGTGAGCATGCACTGGATGGCGCCGCGCACATCACCCACGGTGAAGAACTGGGTGTTGCCCATATCGCGCAGGGCGGTGATGCGGCCGAGGAATTTCACCTGTTTGCCTTCCACGAAATCTGCCTTGATTTCGCCCGCAGTGGTGGTGATATCGAAACGCCCACCGTAGGGATTGACCCCCAGGTCGCGGATCTTGCTCACCTTCTCGCGGCGCACGGCAATCAGTTCCTCCTCAGAGGAACCCGGAGCGGTATTGACAGGTGTGTTTTCTGACATAGCGCGGGCATTATACGCACTTTTTGCCGAATTTCCAGCCTAAAAAGCGAATAATGAATAGGGAATAGTGAAAAAGTGGTGTTTTCGAAGAAAGAACAGCCCCCTCGCAGACATTCAGTCGCGCGGGGGCAGGGTTTATAAGCTGAGCTTTCTTCCCTTATTTTCTGCGGCGCCGTGCTGCGAGAGCAGAGAGTGCCAGCAGGCTGAGTGTTGCGGTGGTGGGCTCGGGGATGGCCGCTGCCCTGGTGATGCTTACTGTGCCGCCGTTGTAGCTCAGCATGAATCCGGAGTCTGCGCCCAGGTTGCTGAAGTAGTTGCCTGCGGCAACCTGGTACATTTCGTTGCTCACAGTGGTCATGGTGTGCTCTGTCAGCGAGTGCATGCCTTGCAGCGTGACCGGCTGAGCCAGATTCAGCGCACTGAGCCCGGTGAAGAGGGCGCAGGATTCGCCCATTTCAAGACCGGTGATGGTATCCAGTACGGTGCCGCTGAGCGTCAATCCGGTCCCCAGGGTCAGCGCACC
>JAFNWZ010000059.1 GCA_017379255.1 Akkermansia sp.
CTATACGGCCATTGTTGGTAAGGTAACCGTCTTCATCCCACATCACAAGCAAATCGCCGTCCAGAATGTCCTCATACGGCTCATGGTTGGCGATAGTGCCATTATTGACAAGAAAACCATTGTAGATGGAAATCTGGTCTGCTTTGATAAGACCTTCATTGACCAGACTACCGGATTTTGCATTTTCGTCTACATAGCTGTTACCGACAGTGACATAGGAAAAATCCTTTTGTACATTACGGTCAATCACCATGTTTGTTGTGATGTCTTCCGCTGCGCTGAAAGAAGCGAGGGAGGAAACGAACGCGAGTGCGAGAAAAATCGTTTTCTTCATGTTGGTTGATGTTGTGAGTGAGATGCCGAATGAAGGTTCATTCCGGACTGGCGAGATGCTAACGGATTTTTAGTGCGATGTACAGCTTAAATTAGTTTATATGTAAGTTTTTTGAAACGTTTTTCAGAGAAAATAAGTATTTTTCAAAATCTATTCACCTTATATTATTTGTTCCCTATACATGCGACAGACTGTATCCAGGCCTCTCTGGATATTGATATGGCATTGACATCCTACACATAATAATTTTTCTTCATCTACTGCATTGGTACATCGTACTAAAAATGCGATGGCGCGAAGAGGGGGCTTACGGTATTCATTTTTGTCAGGTTCAAGGCTGGAGCTGTTTCTGGACGTAGAGATGTAAATCGCTGTCAGTTCCCTGCATTGACAGCACCGGGAGCGCGTGCTAATATCGCGGCACAAACGCAACAAAGCTCCACAACATGACCTTTTACGAAGAACTGGAATGGCGCGGACTGGTGAATCAGATTTCCAGCCCGGATCTCATTGAGAAGCTCAACAAGGGCGGCCTCACCTTCTATATCGGCACCGACCCGACGGCCGACAGCCTGCACCTGGGGCACTATTCCAGCTTCCTCATCACCCGTCGCATGAAGGAACATGGCCACCACCCGATTCTGTTGGTGGGGCTGGCAACCGGCCTTATCGGTGACCCCCGCGGCACCGTGGAGCGCGAGCTCAAGCAGAAGGAAGAGGTGTTCCGCAATTACGATGCCCTGCGTGCCCAGGTGGAGAAGGTGTTCGGCTTTGAAGTCGTGAACAACTACGACTGGATTAACGGCATGAACGTCATCGACTTCTTCCGCGATTACGGCAAGTACATCAACGTGGGCTACATGCTCACCAAGGACCATGTGCGCCGCCAGATGGAAAGCGGTATCTCCTATGCCGAGTTCTCCTACATGCTCATCCAGGCCATTGACTTCAAGCACCTGCACGAGACGCGCGGTGTAGACCTGCAGGTGGCCGGCAGTGACCAGTGGGGCAATATCACCACCGGTATCGAGCTTATCCGCAAGACTACGGGCGATGAAGTATACGCCCTCACCATGCCGCTGGTGACAGATGCCCACGGTAACAAGTTCGGCAAGAGTGAGGGCAATGCCCTCTGGCTGGATAAGGAAAAGACCTCTTCCTACGAGCTGTACCAGTTCCTGCTGAACAGCGATGATGCCTGCGTCATTACCTACCTGAAGCGCCTCACCTTCCTGACCCCGGAGCAGATTATGGAAATCGAGGCACGCCACAACGAGCACCCGGAGCAGCGCATCGCCCAGAAGGCGCTGGCTCGCGAAATCATCAGCGACCTGCATGGCGAAGCCGAGTTCGAGCATGCAGTGGAAGTGAGTGAAAAGCTCTTCGCCGGCGACTTCAAGAGTCTTTCTGCCCGCGATATCAAGAGCGGCATGAAGAATGTGCCCCAGGTCTCGCTGACAGCAGGTCCGCTGGCCGATGCCCTGGTGGCTGCCAAGGTGTGCGCCTCCAAGCGAGAAGCCCGCGAATTCATCGGCAATGGCGCTATTTCCATCAACGGTGAAGTCGTCAAGGATGTCGCATGGGAACTGACACCGGCTGCCGCCTTGGAGGGTGGCATCGTTATCATCCGGCGCGGCAAAAAGAAGTTCTACATGGGCGAATTTGCCTGATGGATTCCATGCGTGGCGCATTGCCAGCCCTGTTTCTGGCGGCCTCCCTACCCTTGGTGGCATGGGAGGCTCCCTCGCATTCTGAGCTGGCGGCCGTGCTGGGGGATGAAGCCCTTGCTGCAGTGCTGGACGCAGGTCTGCCGCTGCCGCCCACCCGGGAAGAAGCCCGGGCGGCTGCAGGGTGGAGGTATTGGCTTGAGCGGGACGCCCTCAAACGAGCCATGGTATACCGCACCAGCCGTTCGAAGGCGGAGCGGAACCGCATAACACCTGAGAATAATAAAGTAACGGCGTCTCTGGCTCGGCATTGTGGCGCTCCTGAGTTATTCTGTCGGTATCTGAAACTGCAGGCAGATGACACGCTGAGCCGCCGGCAGCAATACGCGTTGGATCGCGCGCTCCACTTCCTGCTGCAGGAAACGTATGGGGTTGATGTTCTGCAAATACGCCTGGTTTCAGAATCTCTGAACCTGGTTCCGCCGGATCACATGCTGTATATGCTGCAAATGCCGGTGGGGGGCATGTACGATATGGTCTCGGAAGGGCCGTTGCCTGACGGGCGGCTGCTTGCTGATCTGCAGACGATGATGGATGTGCTCCGGCGCGCTAATGAAGTATTGCTCACGGTGCATGACCGAGCCTCGGCGGAGGCGGCTGCCGTGGCATTGCAGCAGTTATTGCCGCTGTGGTGCACTACCCGGCAGCTCCGGCTGTTGATGCGGCTGGGGAAAATCCATTTTACTCCGGCAGAAAAACTAGCTCTCCAGTTATTGGAAACGACTACGGCACGTGTTATCGAAACGCGCAAGCGGCTTCATGCGGCCCGGTGGTATGAATCAACCTGCCTGCAGGCGGTAGATGAGCTGCTCCGATAGGCGTATATGGCGTAAATCTTTGCTTTTATGTCTCTTTATACTCTTGCCTTTTATGGCAACCTGTTGTAGAATGCGCGCGCGTTTTTACGAAATTTTCTAACAACGAATCATTATGGATATTACCATCGACAAGACAAGTGATTGCCAGGCAACACTTACCGCTATTGCCACCCCCGCTGAGGTGACCGCCATCAAGGACGCTGCTATCAACGCTTACGCCAAGAATGTCCGCATTCCCGGCTTCCGTCCCGGCAAGGCCCCCA
>JAFNWZ010000060.1 GCA_017379255.1 Akkermansia sp.
AGCGGTTGCGGCAAATCCACTCACCTGCGAATCTATAACCGCATTTTTGAGCTTTATCGTAACCAGAAAGCCACCGGCGAGGTGCTGCTCGATGGGAAGAATATTCTGGACCCGGATGTGGATTTACTCAGGCTGCGCCACCGGGTGGGCATGATTTTCCAGAAGCCTACGCCATTCCCTATGAGCATTGCCGATAATGTGGCGTATCCGTTGAAGCTGCACTACAAGCTCAGCCGCAGTGAGATGGATGACCGTGTGGAAGCCGCGTTGCGGGGTGCTTCTCTGTGGGATGAGGTGAAGGATAAACTGAAATCCAGTGGCATGGCCCTTTCCGGCGGACAGCAGCAGCGCCTGTGCATTGCGCGTGCGCTGGCTGCTGAGCCGGAGGTTATCCTGATGGATGAACCAACCAGCGCTATCGACCCTGTGGCCACCCTGCGCATCGAGGAGCTGGTGCTGGAGCTGAAACAGAAATACACCATCGTCATCGTGACGCACAATATGCAGCAGGCCTCCCGTATCTCCGACCGCACCGCCTTCTTCTACAAAGGTCGTATCGTGGAGGTCGACGACACTACCAGAATATTCACCAACCCCGCCCATAAACAGACGGAAGACTACATCACCGGCCGTTTTGGCTGATGCCATTCCATATCACCCAGACATACTCGAATCATGAAAACCCATTTTATTCACGAACTTGCCAATCTGCGCAGGCTGCTCTGCAGCCAGGGCGCAGCGGTAGAGCTGATGACAGGCCAGGCTATCAAGGCGTTCCAGAACGGAGACGCCGAGCTGGCGCGGCGCATTATGGCGCACGATACCGTCATAGACCGCGAGGAAATCCGATTGGAAGAGGAATGCCTGAAGGTGCTGGCGCTGTACCAGCCCGTAGCCAGTGATTTGCGGACGGTTGTTTCCTGCATCAAAATCAATGCTGCATTGGAACGCATGGCAGATTTTGCCTGCCACATGGCCGAGCGTGCATTGCATGTAGCGGCGCTTCCGGTGATTACAGGGCAGGAAATCTTTGATTTTATGCCCATGGAGCATCTGGTGCTGGAAATGCTGCACGACACGCTGCACATCATCGAATCATCCGATATTCTGCTGGCGCATAAGGTGATTGAGCGCGACGATGCGGTGGATGCCATGCGCAGCGAGCATCGTTCCCATGCCCGCGCTGCCTGTGTGCTCTGCCCAGAGGCTGCAGAATACTATATTGACTGCATCGGTCTGGCGCGCGACCTCGAGCGCATAGCTGATCTGGCCACAGACATCTGCCAGCAGATTATCTACCTGCGCACCGGGTGCATCACCCGGCACTCGTCATAACAGACGAATCCAGCATCAATATCAGAAGCCGGAGGAATGCTCTTCCCCTGGCTTTTTTGTGGAACTCTGCGTTTATTGAGGTTTTACGTTGTGTATGCGTCAAAAGAGCTCCTATTCCAACGCGTTGATTCCGTATTTGTTTGCAATATGGCGGATTTGACACATCGAGTGTGACTTTCTTGTCACCGTAATAGTATTGCAAAGGAACGAAATCTGGTTCATTATGCATATGTCGACAGGGATAATACCTGACGATACGATGCAAAAAGAAGATATAGAAACAATAGAAGAAAATATGAACACGCGCGACGAAATCGCAATGCCGGACATGTTTGTGGACTTGAGCCAGAAAGCTCTCGACATGATGAATAGAGTGCGGGAAGCACTTTTTACGCTTAACTCACCCCTGGCACTTCGCCTGAATGCCAATTGTGACACCTTAGGACGGGAAATCAGCAAAGCCGAAGCCAGGTGCAACGCAGAACTGATGGTCGGCACCGGGATTATGTCATCGGCCATGAGGCTGGCATTTGTACGTGAAGCACAGCGATGTGGCCGCCTTGGTCGTATTATACACCAGCTGCGCAGTATCGCCACCTGTATACACGAGGTAAGTGGCAAAGTAACCGCTGAAGATGTTGCTGCATTCAAACCTTTGTATCTGATGGCGGAGGTTCAGCTGAAAGATGCTGTTCTTTCCATTCTTCGCGGAGATGAGAAAATGGCCTATGGCGTGCAACGCATGGATGATGATCTGGATGCCCGCTACCTGCAGGAGATGGAGAATATCTATAGACAGGCCGCAGACAGCATGTTTCTGGATTTCCGCACAGGAACGAGTCTGCTGTTCATTCTCCGCTCGATAGAACGTATCGGAGACCACGCAAAGCAACTCGCAATTCCGTCTTTCCACCTGCTTGAACGCTGATTGTTAAGCAATGCTTCCCTGCCATCACACACAGTTTGTACTGTGTGTGATTTTTTATCGTGTATACGTTGGCATAATGAGAGGATGCTCTGTTCTTTTGCTC
>JAFNWZ010000061.1 GCA_017379255.1 Akkermansia sp.
AGTTACCCTGCCCCTGCACCAGGATGTCGCGCATGTTCCAGGGCTGGGCCATGGTCACCAGCGTACCGTAGGCGGACTGGTCACCGTGCGGGTGGTAGTCACCGATGGTATCACCCACGATTTTACCGCACTTGATGGTACCCTTGCTGGGCACAAGCCCCAGTTCGTGCATGGCATACAGCACGCGGCGCTGGGAGGGTTTGAGGCCATCTCGCACGTCCGGCAGGGCGCGGGAGATAATCACCGACATGGAGTAGTCCAGGAAGCTGCGGGAGACCTCCTCTGCCACATCGACGGGACGAATTCTTGTTTCGCTCATAATCAGGAAAAAAAGTTAGGGTTACACGTCGAGGTTACGGACATTGAGGGCGTTGTCCTCGATGAAGCGGCGGCGGGGTTCCACCAGGTCGCCCATGAGGATGGTGAACATCTTGTCGGCCTGCACGGCGTTGTCATCATCCAGACGCACGCGGAGCAGCTCGCGCTTCTCGGGGTCCATGGTCGTGGCGTAGAGGTCCTTGGCGTCCATTTCACCCAGACCCTTGAATCGGGTGATTGTCACGCTGCGGCCGCCGATTTCCAGCACCTTGGCCAGGATATCGCCCACAAAGAAGATGGGCGTGACCGTGTTGCGGGCGTTCTCCACCAGCTCGAACACCGGGGCATCATCGCTCAGCAGGTGGTCGGGCTGTATACCGAGTTCCTCCAGGCGGGCCAGCACGCGGGAAATGGCCTTGGCCTCGTGCAGCTCGTGCAGCAGGGCGCGGCGGCTGGGGCCTTCGCGCACCGGCAGAGGATTGGCCGCCAGTTCTTCCTCGCTGGGTTCCCCGAAGAGGAAGAGGTCGCGGTTCTCCTCAGAGAAGGCGGACAGGCTGTCCATATCGGCAAAGTACTGCACTTCCTCATCATTACCGCAGCGCACCTTCACCAGGTACTGCGGGAAGGCACCATTGTCGGCGCGGTGGCGCAGCAGGTCCTTGAAGTCGCCGCCGTGCTGGGCCACGCTGCCCTCGTACTTCTGCAGGTTGATGAGGGTTTCCAGAATAGCCATGAGGGAGTCGGCATCGAACTCCTTGGCCTTATCCGGCGTGCGCAGGGTCACATCGCCCGCGCCCAGGGAAATGAGCTTGCGGTTGAGGGCCACTTCATCCTGCACATACTGCTCCACCTTGCGGTGAATCACGCGGTACAGCGGCGGCTGGGCAATGTACAGATAACCGGCACGCACCAGCTGCGGCATGTGGCGGCAGAAGAGCGTGAGCAGAAGGGTGCAGATGTGGGAACCGTCCACGTCGGCATCAGCCATGAGGATAATCTTGTGGTAGCGCACCTTATTGAGGTCGAACGACCCCTCCCCTTCACCATCGCCGATGCCGGCACCAATGGCGGTGATGATGTTCTGGATTGTCTCACTGCCCAGGGCTTTATCCAGACGTGCCTTCTCCACGTTGAGAATCTTACCACGCAGCGGCAGGATAGCCTGCGTGCGGCGGTCGCGGCCCATCTTGGCAGAGCCGCCTGCGGAGTCACCCTCCACAATGAACAGCTCGCTGAGCTTCGGGTCACGGCAGGAGCAGTCTGCCAGCTTGCCGGGCAGACCACCGCCCACGGTCATGGCACTCTTGCGCACGCTTTCGCGGGCCTTGCGGGCGGCTTCGCGGGCGCGGGAGGCGATGAGGCAGCGGTCGATGATGGTCTTGGCCACCTGTGGGTTCTCCTCGAAGTATTCCTTCAGCTCTTCATAGACCACGCTGCTCACCACACCTTCGATTTCGGTGTTCACGAGCTTGTCCTTGGTCTGAGAGGAGAAGCGCGGGTTGGGCATCTTCACGCTGATAACGGCCACCAGGCCTTCGCGCACGTCGTCGCCATTCAGGCTGGGGTCCTTATCCTTGAGCAGGTTGTTGCTCTTGGCGTAGTTGTTGATGGCGCGGGTCAGCGAGCTGCGGAAACCGGAAAGGTGCGTACCGCCGTCGGCGTTGAAAATGGAGTTGGCGTAGCACTGAATCTGGTAGCGGTCGCTGTCGTTGTACTGCATCACCACATCCACAATCACATCGTCCTCCATGGTCTTGCCGTCGTACTCCACCTCGATGTGGCGCACACCGCTCATGGCGATGGGTTCGGCAGTGATAAGCGTCTTGTTCTCGCCCAGCTGCTTCACGAACTCGCGGATACCGTCGGCATAGTAGAAGGTCTCGGTGCGTTCCTGGCCGCTGCGCTCGTCCACCAGTTCGATGACGAGGCCGGGGTTCAGGAAGGCCAGTTCGCGCAGGCGGCGGGCCAGCAGGTCAAACTTGAATTCCACCGTATCGGTGAAAATGGTCGGGTCGGGCAGGAAGGTGATGGCCGTACCGGTCTGGCTGTCCGGGCAAGGGCCTACCACATGCAGCTTCTCGGTGGTCTTGCCACGCTCGAAGGTGATGACATGGCGCTTGCCGTCGCGGCGCACCTCCGCCTTGAAGAAATCAGAAAGCGCGTTCACGCACTTGGCACCCACGCCGTGTAGACCGCCGGAGTACTTGTACGCACCCTGGCCGAACTTACCACCGGCATGCAGGTTGGTGAGCACAAGCTCCACTGCGGGGATGCCGAACTTCGGGTGCATATCCACCGGAATACCACGGCCGTTGTCAATCACGGAAATGGTACCGCCCTCGTGAATCTGGATGATGATTTTGCTGCAATATCCGGCCAGGTGCTCGTCAATCGAGTTATCGAGCACTTCGAACACACAGTGATGCAAACCACGTTCATCCGGGTCACCAATATACATACCCGGACGCTTACGCACGGCTTCAAGGCCTTCCAGCTTGTCAATCTGGGCGGCGCCGTACTCCTGCTGTGCCCCGGTCGAAAGCTTTTCAGCATCCTCCGGGGGCGTTACGTTATCACTCATAAGTGCCGCCCATTATACGCGCGTACGCGCGCGCCTCAATTATATAGTGCGTCATTTTTACAGAAATCGCGTCACAAGGGCTCTAATTATCGTTTGCACCCCATTCCGGACATCTGTTCCACACACCGCACCAACGCGTTTTAACCGCATTCTACAAGCATAAGGGGTTTCCCATTACCAGATTAAAACATATTCCACTTGTACTCAACCCGCGGGACGCCCAAACAAGACATATTCAAAGCACAGCACATTGCATGCCCTAAAAAATACTTGCATTGCCCCGGCAGATGGGCTAAGCTCCTGGGCACTTCTACGCATTGTTCAGGAACTATATGAAACACGTTCACTTTCTCGGAATTTGTGGCACCGCCATGGGGGCAGTTGCATCAGCCATGGCACGCAGGGGCTACGTGGTCACCGGCACAGATGCCAATGTGTACCCGCCCATGTCCACCTTCCTCGAAAGCGAGGGGATTCAGATTTTCCAGGGCTACAACCCGGCCAACATTCCGGCAGATACCGACCTCGTGGTGATTGGCAATGCCATGAGCCGCGGCAACATCGAGGTGGAAGCCGTCATGGATAACCGCCTGCGCTACATGAGCCTGCCGGAAACCATGAAGGAATTCTTCCTCTGGGGCAAGCGGAACCTGGTAGTGACCGGCACCCACGGCAAAACCACCACTACATCCATGCTTGCATGGATGCTGGAGGCCAATGGGCAGAACCCCAGCTTCATGATTGGCGGTATTGCCCGCAACCTGGGGCGCGGCGGCCGCTTCACCGATTCTGATTTCTGCGTGCTGGAGGGCGATGAGTACGACACCTCTTTCTTCGACAAGCGCTCCAAGTTCCTGCACTACCTGCCCGAAGTGGTCATCATCAACAACATTGAGATGGACCACGCGGACATCTACGCCAATGTGGATGAAATCAAGCTTTCCTTCAAGCGCCTGCTGCGCGTTGTACCGCGCAACGGTGTCGTCTTCATCAACGCAGACTGCCCGAACTGTGCCGATGTGCGCCAGCACGCCGCCAGCGAGCTCAAAATGGTGAAGATGGTAAGCGTGGGCCTGGGTGAAGAGGCAGATGTGCGCATCACGGACATCGAACACCGCACCGATGGCTGCAGCTTCACCCTGCAGACTGCCCCGGCAGAAGAGGGCGGACAGCCCTGCCCGCTGAACGGCGAGCGCTTCGACGTGCCCATGATTGGCGATTTCAACGTCCGCAACGCCGCGATGGCCGCCTGCGCCGCCTCCTTTGCCGGGCTGAGCGCCGGGCAGATTCGCGCAGCCCTGGGCAGCTTTGAAGGCGTGGCACGCCGCCAGGAGGTGCGAGGCACGGTGAATGGCGTCACCGTGGTGGATGACTTTGCCCACCACCCCACCGCCATCAGCCTGGCCATCGAAGGTCTGCGCCAGCGTTACCCCAAGAGCCGCCTGTGGGTACTCTTTGAACCGCGCAGCAACACCACCATCCGCAACCTGTTCCAGAAAGAACTGGCGGAGTCACTTTCCGGCGCAGATTTTGCCGTCATCGCCCCCATTGAAAACCACAAGAAACTCCTCCCGGAGCAGCGGCTGGATGAAGAGCAGCTGCTGGCCGACATCCGCGCTGCCGGCACCGAGGCCTACGTGGGTAAGAATGTGGATGACATTGTGGCGCATGTGGTCACCCATGTGCACCCGGGCGATGTGCTGCTCGTCATGAGCAACGGAGGCTTCGGCGGCATCCACAACAAGCTGCTCATCGGCCTTGCGCAGTAAACTTTTCCAGCCCCGCAAAACGCGGGGCTTTTTCTTGCACCCCGACCACTGCTGTGCTAAAGTGGCAGCATGAAACGCTTTTTCCTCATTCTCCTGGCCCTGGTCTGCCTGCTCCCCGTACAGGCCAAGGTTGATGCCGGACAGCTGCTGGGCGGGCTGCTGCAAATGGTCAGTGAACCGCAGGCAGCCGGAACCACCCCTGCCCCCGCCAAGGAACCCGGGCTGGGAGAGCAGATTATGCTCACCCTGCGCGGCGCAACCGATGCCGTGATGGAAAGTTACAAGGAAGAAGGCCGCGCGTACGCCCGAGAAGTGGGAGATATCATCACCCAGCGCATCATGGAGGAC
>JAFNWZ010000062.1 GCA_017379255.1 Akkermansia sp.
GGTCTTACCATGCAGGGTGCCCGCTTCCTGCAGCCGCAGACCCTCATGATTATTCTGCTGGGTGTGGTGGCCTTTGCCGTGGCTACGGTGTGCGGCCTGGTGTGTGCCCAGCTTATGAACCTGGTTCCCGGCTGGCGCAAGAACCCCATCAACCCGCTCATCGGTTCCGCTGGTGTATCCGCCGTGCCGATGGCAGCCCGTGTATCCCACAATGTGGGGCAGCAGGCAGACCGCACCAACTTCCTGCTCATGCATGCCATGGGCCCGAACGTGGCCGGTGTGATTGGTACCGCCGTTATTGCCGGCTACTATATCACCACGCTGAGCGGTCACTAATAATAATTGCTATTCAATAAGAAACAGGGTGCGCGGCGGATACGCTGCGCACCCTGTTCACATTACCCCCTTGACAGTGGGGCATTTGGCCGTTACAATAAGCGCAGATGATGCAACTGCGCCATATATGGGGGATTTGCCCGCTGCTTGCCCTGCCTGTAGCGGTGGGGCAGGTGGAGACTGCTGCAAACCCGGTAGAGGTCTGCCGGCGGATGGTGGAGACGACTCATGAAATCGGGCGTTTGCTGCGCACGGTGAGCGACCAGGAGAGCGGCCGCAAGGTGGCTGGTGAGCTGAAGAGCCTGCTGGATTATATGCACCGCGAAACAGCCCGGCTGAGCCAGTTACCGATATCCTCTGCTGAGGCTGCCCGTGAGCTGGAGCAGGCGATGAGGGATCTGATGCATATCACGCAGGGGTATATGCCCGTGGTGCAGCGGCTGAATGAGGTGAATGCCTACGGCGCTGAGGAGTTGATGCAGCTGTTTCTTTTCTATAAGATGAATGGTTCGCATTCTCTGGCGGGCGACCGGCGTGATGAAACCCCTCTTGTGCGCAGTTACGGCGAGTGGGGCGATAGTCTGGATGATGTCCTGTACCTGCTGCGCCGTGTGGCCGATGCCGATTCTGCCGCGGCTGTGATGCATGATTTGTCTGCTGCCGTGCAGCGCATGGAAGACCGCGCGCTGCGCGTGCTTCGCCTGAGAGAGAATATGACGCCGCAGCAGCTGGAGACAGAGCGCTTGCCGCTGGAACGCCTGGAGCCGTTGCGAAAGGAACTGGTTGCAGAGCTGAATCGCCTGCAGGCGGAGAAATGCTACGGTGTCGCTGAGATGCAGGCGTTACTGGTGCGCTGTCTCAAGAATGTGCACAGTTAACGCAACCCGTATTGCAGAATCAGGGATGATTCGGATTCAATGGCTGCAGCCTCCTGGGTCAGAAGCTCTTTCTGCATGGAGTGCAGGGTGGTTTCGTTTTCCAGAAATTCCTCAGCATTGGCAGCAGGGGCGGTGCGCAGGTGCTCGATGCGTTTATGCATGAAGTCCCGCCAGGTCATGTATTCATCCATGCTGGCTTTCAGCGCGCTCAATTTTTGTTTGTGCTCCACCATTTTGGCGTATGTTTCACGCTGCTGCAGTTCGTATGCTTCTTTGCTGTCGCAGTAGTTGTTCCAGTTGTTCAGCTTGGTATCCAGGGTATA
>JAFNWZ010000063.1 GCA_017379255.1 Akkermansia sp.
AACTTCGTGCTGCCGGATATCGGTACCGAGTTCGTGAATATCGATGAGGATGAGAAGCTTAGCGAGCGTGAGAAGGAAGCCCGCAAGACCGCACTCATGAAGCGCCTGGATGAGACCGGCGTGCGTCTGCACACTACCAGCCAGCTGCTTAAGGCCTACACTATCTACGAACGCGATGTGGAGTATGTGGTGAAGGACAACAAGATTGTCATCATCGACCAGAACACGGGCCGCGAAATGCCCGGCCGCCGCTGGAGCGAAGGCCTGCACCAGGCCGTGGAAGCCAAGGAAGGCGTGGAGGTGGAGGCCGAGAACATGACCTACGCCACCATCACCATCCAGAACTACTTCCGCCTGTATTCCCGCCTGGCCGGTATGACCGGTACGGCAGAGACGGAAGCGGCTGAATTCCACGATATCTACAAGCTGGACGTGCTGCCGATTCCCACGAACCGTCCCTGCATCCGCGAGGATCAGAATGATTTGATTTTCCGCAGCCGCCGCGAGAAGTACAATGCCGTGGTGGGCAAGATTGTGGAGCTGCACAAGAAGGGGCAGCCCGTGCTGGTCGGTACGGCCAGCGTGGAAGCTTCCGAGACCCTTTCCCGCATGCTGAGCTTTGCCAAGGTGCCGCATGAGGTGCTGAACGCCAAGAACCACCAGCGCGAAGCCGAGATTGTGGCCCGCGCCGGTCAGCGCGGCGCTGTGACCGTGTCCACCAATATGGCCGGCCGTGGTACAGACATCAAGCTGGGCGAGGGCGTGGCCGAGCTGGGCGGTCTCTTTGTGCTGGGCACAGAGCGCTATGAATCCCGCCGCATTGACCGCCAGCTGCGTGGCCGTTGCTCCCGCCAGGGCGACCCCGGCGGCTCACAGTTCTTCCTGTCCTTTGAGGATGACCTGATGCGCAATTTCGGCGGCAGCGAACGCATGACCAAGATGATGGACCGCTTCGGCATGCAGGAGGGTGAGGCCGTGGAAAACGCACTCATGAACCGCATCATCGAAGGCGCACAGAAGCGCGTGGAGCAGCGCAACTACATGTGGCGCAAGCATGTGCTGGATTATGATGATGTGATGAACCAGCAGCGCATGATTGTATACGCCATGCGCAATGATGCCCTGCTGTGCGAAGACCCGCGCGAGATGCTCTACGAGTGCCTGGTGAACGGCACGCACAACAAGTGCGACCTCTACCTCAATGAGGATGAGACGGGTGCATTCCGCTACACCGACCTGCTGCAGTGGGTGAACTCCACCTTCCCCATGGGATGGAGCGAGAAGGAATCTGACCTGAAGGGCAAGACCCCGGAGGAAGTAGCTGAACTCATCATCAACCGCGTGAAGGAGATGTACGAGAAGAAGGTGGCCGGGGAACGCCCCGACCGCATCGACCAGATGGAGCGCTCCATCATGCTGCAGGCTATCGACAAGCTCTGGCAGAAGCACCTGACGGATATGGATGCCCTGCGCGAAGGTGTGCGCCTGCGCGCCCAGGGCCAGCGCGACCCGCTGGTGGAATACAAGCGCGAGGCCTACAGCATCTTCGAGAGTCTGATGCAGAACATCGACTACGAGATTCTCAACGGCCTGTTCCGCAGCACGACGAACCTGTCTGCCTTCGAGGACTTCCTGGCCAGCCTGCCCACCAGCCATGCGGATGAGGAAGATTCCGACGTGACCGATATTCTCGGCAACGGGGACCTGCTTTCCGTGCTGCGCGAGCAGATGCAGCTGATTCATGAGCGCCAGCGCGCCGCCGGGCTGGAACCCGCCCCGCTGCCCGTGTTGGATGAGGTGCCTGCCGCTGGGCCGGAGGAATTCGGTGAATCCGTGAGCGGTGCCATGGCCCAGGCTGTGCCGTTCAGCGAAAAGAAGATTACGCTGCCCAAGAAGAAGGTGAGCTTCAAGCTGAAACCCTCTGCCAATCTGGATGCCTATGTGGTGAAGAGCACTGGCGACATGCCCCTGGCCGATGATGAGGAGGGAATGACGATTGGCGCTGTGGATTCCGGCTATGTTCCGGAAATCTTCACTGCCAAGGATGAGGAAAAGGCATAATTGCCACCCGCGCCGGCACATACTCAGCAAAACACGATGGAACTGCCATGAATGTTCGTTCTGCGCTGGAGTATGTGCCGTATTTCTGCGGCCGCCTGTTTGTGGTGCATGTAGCCGCCGGGCTGCTGCAGGCTGAGGAGCTGGTGGATGCCCTGCTGGATGCAGATGCCCTGCATGAGGTAGGCGTGCGCCTGGTGCTGGTCGCAGAGGGGGACGGGGCTGCCCTGCTGGCGCTGCGTGCCGGTGAGTGCGAGATGCACACCGCCGTGGCGGAGCTGCCGCTCACGGCAGGTGCTGCGGCCGTGGCGCGCGTGCGCGAGATCGTGGAGCGCCGCCAGGTGGCCCTGGTTGCTGCCGGGGCAGAGGGGCGCTTCCACGAGGCCTGCGTGAGCATGGCGCTGGCGCTGGGCGCGGCCAAGTACATCTGCCTGCAGGTGGGGGAGGTACCCAGCCGTGCCGGAACTCCCATGTTCTCTGTGCCGGAGAGCGAGGTGGAACAACACCTGGCAGATTGCAGCTATCCTGGAACGCTGCTGCAGGCGGCCAAGGCCTGCCGGCAGGGTATTTCACGCGTGCATCTGCTGGATGGCATGCGCCGCGGTGTGCTGCTGGATGAGTTGTTCTCAGAGGAAGGTGTTGGCACCATGGTGCACGCGGACTCCTACCGCGAAATCCGCCCGCTGCGGGTGGAGGATATCCCGGAACTGCTTTCCATGATTGCCCGCAGCATGGCAGATGCCAAGCTGGTGCACCGCAGTTATGAGAGCATTGCGGAGAATCTGAAGAGTTACTACGTCTACACGCTCGACGATACCATTGTGGGCTGCGTGGCGCTGTACCCGTACCCCGGGGATTCCTGCGCAGAGCTGGGCTGCCTGTTTATCAAGACCAGCTACGAGGGCCGCGGCTATGGCAAGGCCATGTGCCGCTTTGTGGAGGATAAAGCCCGCAGCATGGGCTTCAGCCGTATCTTTGCCATATCTCAGAGCGCGGTGGATTATTTCCGCGACCGCATGCACTACGACCCGCTGCCGCGCAGCGTGCTGCCAGCCACCCGTCTGCAGGCGCTGGAATCCAGCGGCCGCGCTTCAGCGGTCTTTGGCCGCGAGCTGTGAAGCTTGTCCGGAGCGCGGGACTTTAGTCCCGCCTGTTAGACATCAGGAAAGCTCGGCCAGGAAGCCGCTCTCATCCAGATAGATGTGCGAGGGCAGGGTGTATTCCGTGCGCAGCGACGGGGCGCTGATGATGGCGGTGGTACCTTCGTTGGGCGTATCTACCCGGTAGCCGGGCAGCAGCAGGCCACGCGTGCGCGGGCGCACGCCCAGCTGGATGGTGCCGTCGCTCATCTTGAACACGCTGTGGCACATGCTCATGGAGATGATATTGCCCATGGGGGTGCACAGGCAGGGCCGCCAGCGCATATTGGGGGTGGAGATGGCCGGGCTGCCGCTGAAGTCGTAGAACGGAATCTGGCGCGGCGGGATGGTGGTGAGCAGGATGCGGCGCATGTGTGCACCACCCACAATCTGCGAGATGGTGGAATCCAGCGTTTCCTGCGGCTCTTCTATCAGATGCACCGGGGTGCGTGTGATGAGCGGCCAGAGCACGGCCAGCACCAGCTCCTGCGGCTCGCCGTGGCCCACGGTGGTGAGCAGGTGGTGGCGGCCTTCCTTGAGGGCGTTGACGCGGCGTACCTGGCAGGCGTTCAGCCAGTAGCGGTGGAAGGCGAGGCGGTCTTCCGTTCCATCGATAAGCACTTGCAGCCATTTGCGCGCCAGCTGGGGGAATTGCTCATCTGCCTGGCGGGAGATGAGCGCCGCAGCAATCTGGATGGCGGTCAGCGAGCCACCGGGGAAGAATACCAGGGACTTGTTGCCGCGCTCCTCCAGGTTGCGGATGAGGCCTTCCCGGCTCATGTCGTCTGCTGTTTCCAGACAGGTGGCAGAGAGTTCCCGGAAGGCGCGCAGCACGGTGCGGCTGGTGAAGGTTTCCGGGTTGAGCGGTGCGCCGAAGGCTACCGTGAAGTTGTAGTTGAGGGTCTTGGGCAGCTTGGTGAAGAAACGGTTGCGGGAGAAGGAGAAGATGCTGCCCCACAGACCGTCCATGTACACCGGGATGATGGGTGCTTTGGCCCGGCGGGCTATCATTTCCATGCCGCGGCGAATCGGGGTGAGGCAACCGCTGCGGGTGAGCTGCCCTTCCGGGAAAATACAGATGATATCACCGTTTTCAATGGCACGGGCGGCTTTGACGATGGCTTCACGCGGGTTGCGGGTGGAGATGGGCAGGGAGTTGAAGAGTTCCAGCACCCAGCCCAGCAGGCGCATGGCCATGAATTCCTCTGCCACGATGAAGCGCACCGGACGCGGGCAGACCATGGTCAGGAACAGGGCATCCCCATAGGTCACATGGTTCACCACCAGCAGGGCGCCGCCGCGCATGGGCAGGCGCTCCAGGTTGATGGCGCGCGGGCGGTACACCAGCTGCAGGCACCAGATGCCGATCATGCGGATGAATTCCTGGGGAATCAGACGCAGGGAACAGATGAGGATGAAGAAGCTCAGCAGGAACAGCACGAAGAACTGCTGCTGCGGGGAAGCGCCGAAAATCTCGTACATGGCCCACATGATGACCACAGCCACGAGCCCCATGAGGTTATCAATGAGGTTGCCGGCGGCGATGATGTTGCCGCGGTTGTTGGGGTCGCAGTTATCCTGCAGGAAGGCGTTGAGCGGCACCAGGTAGGCTGCGCCGAAGGCGCCGGTGAGGGCCAGCAGTGTGTTGCTGGTGTAGGTGTTGACATCGAAAATGGTGAGCAGGAACGTGCACAGGGTGATGCCGATGGCGCCGAAGGGGATGAGACCGAGCTCATTCTTGCCCTTGCAGAGCTGCGAGGCGACCACGCCGCCGAGCACCACGCCGCCGGTCATCCAGGCCATGAGGATGCCGCATTGCAGCGAGAAATCCACGCTGGGGTCAACGGCCTGCATGCCCTTGGCGATTTGAATCAGAATCAGGAACAGGGAGCCGGCCAGACACCAGAAGTACGCAATGCCCAGCTCGCTCAGGCGCAGCAGGCGATCCTGCCACAGGTATTTAATCTGGCCGAAGTGCTCATACAGCAGGCTCCAGCTGAAAGGCTTGGCTTTCTTGGAGGGGTATTTCGGTACCAGGAACGAGGCGGCGCATACCACGCAGGCCAGGGAGACAAAGACCCAGGTGGGCAGGATGACCGAATCCCAGCCGGCCAGTTGCTCGGCATTGTATGTGGGGGAGTTCTGGGCTTCGTATGCGCCCAGCAGGTAGGAGAACCAGAAGAAGACGCCAATCTGCGCCACCAGCAGCACAAACACCAGGCTCATTTCGATGATGCCGGAGCCGAACCCGATGTATTTGGAGCCCAGCAGGTCTTTCACGATACCCTTCTTGGCTGGGGAAAGGATGGTGGCCTGGGTGGCAAAGACGGCAAACCAGAGAATGGCGGCGTACATGTCGTGCTGGTAGAAGCAGAAGAGCATGCAGCTCATCACGAATATCTGCACCACGCTCATGACCTGGATGATGCGGGTCTTGCAGAAACAGTCTGCCAGCCAGCCTACCAGCGGAGAGAACAGAATGTAGGGCAACACGAATATGGCACCCAGGATGTATTCCAGCGTGCTGCCGTCTGCACCCCAGAGCCATACGCCCAGGGGAATCAACAGGAACTGTACCGCCTTTTCGTTAAAGGCGTTCTGCGCCTGCACGGCTACCAGTGTCCAGAATCCGGCCCATTCCTTGCGGGTCGGCTCTTTGTAGAAGTCTTCTTCAGCGTCTGCCATAATAAGCAACGTTATCCTGACTCATTATGGCACAAATGCTCGTTTTTTCAAGTATAAAGCACAAAAAAGCAGGAAACACATGCTGTGTTTCCTGCCGGAAAGAAAGGATTGAGGGGAAAATCAGTAGCGGATGGTGTAATCAGAAGCCTTGCGGGGAGCCTCCGGCGTGCGCTCGCTGGGGGGCAGCATGGTGTTGAGCTGGCGGCGCTGGATGGTCTTCTTCATGCCTTCATCGTTCTTCTGGGTCAGCTTCTGGGCATCCTTGAGTGCCTTGGCGCGTTCTTTTTCTGCGCGGGCTACGGCTTTGTTGTATTTGTCAATGCTGGCCTTCTGGCGCTCGGTGGCAATGCCCTTGAGGGTCTGTTCAGAGAGGTCGGCAGGCTGCAGGGCCGGGGCGGCCTGCACGCTGGCTGCGGCTACGACGAGGAGAGCAATAAGGGGAAGATGTTTCATATGCGGCTTGATAACAGTTCAAGTATATGCCAGCAGGCTGGTAAGTCAAGCTCATTTTGTGAACCCGCCATGATTTTTTGAATGCAGAAGTCAGATGTGGCGTCATATTCCCTCGTCCAGCATGCTGAACATGTCCAGCTGAGTGACATCCGCCGCTTCCTCGGCACAGGGCATGCCGGTTTCGCGGGCGCGCTTGCGGCGAGTGGCCTTGGGTTCGCGGGCACCGGCGCTCATTTCCAGGTGGGTGAGGATTTGTTTGGCCCGGTCGATGATGGGGGTGGGCAGGCCGGCGAGGCGCGCTACCTGGATGCCGTAGGACTTATCCGCCGGGCCGGGCAGCACTTTGCGCAGGAAGACGATTTCATCTTTCCACTCGCGCACTTCCACATGCCAGTTGCTCACGGCGGGGTGGGTGTGTTCCAGGTCTACCATTTCGTGGTAGTGGGTGGCAAAGAGGGTGCGGGAGCCCAGCACGTCGTGCAGGTGCTCTGCCACTGCCCAGGCAATGGAGAGCCCGTCGAAGGTGGCGGTGCCGCGGCCGATTTCGTCCAGAATGACCAGGGAGCGGTCGGTGGCATTGTTGAGAATGAGGGCGGTCTCGCTCATTTCCACCATGAAGGTGGATTGCCCGCGGGCGATGTCATCGCTGGCGCCCACGCGGCAGAAGATGCGGTCTACCAGGCCGATGCGGGCGGAATCTGCCGGCACATAGGAACCAATCTGCGCCATGAGGGTGATGAGGGCCACCTGGCGTATGTAGGTGCTCTTGCCGGCCATGTTTGGCCCGGTGAGGATGAGGACGCGCTGGGTGTCTGCCTGCATTTCGGTATCATTGGGCACAAAGGCAGAATCGGTCTGCACTTGTTCAATGACCGGGTGGCGGCCGTTGACGATGTGTAAATCGCGGCTCATATCCAGCACCGGGCGGCAGTAGCGGTGTCGCTGGGCGGTTTCGGCCAGGGAGAGGAGCACATCTGCCTCTGCCAGAGCCTCTGAGGTGGCCTGGATGCGGTCAATGTACCGGGCTACCTGTTCGCGCAGGTGGCAGAAGAGCTCGTATTCCAGCTGGCGGGCGCGTTCATCTGCCCCCAGGATGGTGCCTTCCATCTTTTTGAGCTCATCTGTCACGAAGCGTTCGGCGTTGGCCAGGGTCTGCTTGCGCACATAGCGGTCTGTGGGCACTTTGGAGAAATTGGCCTTGGTGACCTCGATGTAGTACCCGAAGACGTTGTTATAGCGGATTTTAAGGGAATCGATGCCGGTGGCGGCGCGTTCGCGGGCTTCCAGGTCTGCCAGCCAGTCCTTGCCCTCGCGGGAGGCGGCGCGCAGTTCATCGAGCCGGGCATCGTAGCCGTCGCGAATCATGCCGCCCTCCTTGATGGTAACGGGCGGTTCATCCACCACCGCGCTGGTGAGCAGGGCCGTGAGCTCCTCGAAATTGCCGATGCGGGAGAGCAGGGGG
>JAFNWZ010000064.1 GCA_017379255.1 Akkermansia sp.
GATCTGGACAGATGGTACTGTGTCTCCAGAAAATGCACTAGCTGAAGCTGCATCAATTGCAAAAGAATATTTTACAATTTTTGTTAACTTCGATGATAGTGATATGGGACGTGGTGATACTCTGAATGAAGGTGACGAAAGAATACACATTTTGTTAAACACTCCAGTTGATGAATTGGAATTATCTGTACGTTCTTCAAACTGTTTGAAAAATGCTAACATCAAAACTATTGGTGAATTAACAAAGAAAACAGAAGAAGATATTGCTAAGACAAGAAACTTTGGAAAGAAAAGTTTGACTGAAATTAAAGAAAAACTTTCTGAATGGCACCTTAGTCTTGGAATGACAGATTATAGTCATTTAAAGAATGCTGCCAATTTCTCAAAGCAGAAGGAAGAATCAGATGAATCATAAAATGGGATTTAATCCTCTTTCAAGAACATCTGCACATCGTCGTGCAATGTCTAGAAACATGGTAACTTCGCTTTTTAGATATGAGCGTATTACTACAACAAAAGCTAAGGCTTTAGAAGTTAGAAAAGCTGCAGAAAAACTTATTACTAGAAGTAAAGTTGACTCAGTTCATAACAGAAGACAAGCTGCAAGATTTATTCAAGATGAGGTAGTAAAGGCTTTTAAGGAGATTGATAGTGGTGCAAAGGACAGAGGAGTGAAGGTTGAGAATTTTACTGTGATTTATAAGGTTGGTATGCCGAGCATTTTAGTGGAGTACGGGTTTTATAATAATGGAGTAAGCATCAGCGGGAATGGAGATGTGCTTTTCACGGGGAACACCGCCACAGCCTCCTCCTCCTCCTCCTACGACGACATCTACTCCTCCTCCTCATCCAAGGCCTACGGCGGCGCGATTTGTGCTGAATATAGTGGAGTAAGCATCACTGGGAATGGAGATGTGAGCTTCACGGGGAACACCGCCGCCTCCTCCTCCCCCTCCTACTTCGCCTACTCCTCCGGCGGCGCAATTTATGCTTATAATGAAGTAAGCATCACTGGGAATGGAGATGTTCTCTTCTCGGGGAACGCCGCCACATTCTTTTGCTCATCCTCCCGCGTCTCCGAGTACGAACCATCACTCGCGGAGCATGAGCCTCCCCCTCCCATCTCCTCCTCTCGCGGCGGCGCGATTTATGCTCAGTATAGTGGAGTAAGCATCATCGGGAATGAGACTGTATGTTTTGAGAAAAACTATGAGAGAGAAAACTCTACGTATCGCCTGCGCAGTATTTATGTTGATGGAGGTAGTCTGAACCTCTCCGCCAAGACCGGTGGGCATATCACCTTCCATGACTCCGTATACGGTGGCACGACTGCGCTTAATGCAGACTACACCGATGCCGATGGTGTAACGCAGCAGGCAAAGGGAACTATCATCTTCAGCGGGCAGTATACGAAGGACCACCTGGATGCTATTCTGGAGGCAAACAACGAAGGCCGCGTGGCGACGGATACGGAAATCCTGAATTCCCGCACCAGTACCTTGGGAGCTACGACTCTGTATGGTGGCACACTGCAAGTAGTGGATGGCGCTGTTCTGAGCACCACAAGCCTGAGCGCTGTGGCTGGCAGCAGTGCCAATGTTCTTCTGCGCGATGCGGGGTTGAAGGGTGCTATCAGCTTTGGTGCAGGCACCAGCCTTGAACTGCAGGGGGCGAATGCCACCACGGGTTCGCTGACTCTGGGGGATGCGGTATCACTGACGGTGACTCTGGACAACAGCCACCTGGAGACCGCTGCCCTGACGCTGACCGGCAGTGTGAGCACGGGAACGCTGAGCCTGAACCTGAATGTGGACGAAGATCGGGCTGCAGGGATGTACCGCATCTTTTCTGCCGGCAGCCTGGCTACGGAAGCTGCCTGGACGTCGGAGAAGGTGAGTGTTCAGGGCAGCGGTGCTGCCGCCGGCGTTACCTTTGGTGATCTGATGTGGCAGGATGGTACGCTGTATTATGCCGCTTCTCCGGTGTGGAGTAATCACAGCGGCAGCGGTATCTGGAGCAGCACGGAGACCAACTGGAACAACGGCTCTGCCTTCCGCGCCGGGCAGGATGTCATCTTCATGGACCGCGGAGCGGGCGAGGTGCAGCTGGTGGGCGAACTGGCCCCGGCTTCCATTCATGTGAATAATACCGCGGGGAATGATTATGCCTTTACCGGCAGTGGTAAGCTGGGCGGTAATACCACACTGACCAAGACTGGTGCGGGTGAGCTGACCATTGCCACGGCCAATGATTACACTGGCACAACTGCACTGCTGGAAGGTACGCTGAATGTGCACCACAGCACGGCGCTGGGGGCTACGGCAACGGGTGCGGCTTCTCTCACCGCTGCCGCCGGAACTACCCTGAAAGTGGATAATAACAGCCACCTGGTGCTGGCAGGGGACTATGACCTGGCTGGCAATGTGGATGTTGCGGCAGGTTCCACGCTGGAGCTGCAGAAGGATGGCCGCGCCGCAGGTACTCTGAGCGGCAGTGGTACGGTGCAAGCAACGGACAGCCAGGTGACAGTCGGAAAAATCAGCGGCTTTACCGGTAATCTGCAGGTGGAGGGCAAGGGCGCGGGCCTGAGCATTGAAGCCGGCTCATACACGGGCGCGGGCACGCTGAGTGCGGCCGGTGGCACGCTGACCTTCGGCGCCAAGGGCAATATCACGCTGAATGCTGGCGGTCAGTTGGTGCTGCAATCCTGGGATGACGCCGTGGCCGGTGTGACGGCCAACAATATCACGGTGGGCGCCGGTGCCACGCTGGCCGCGAAGGCCGGAGTGGCCGCACTGGGCGATATGCCGGAAATCAGCAACCACGAACTCTCCGTTGCGTTGAATTGTTCCCGCCTGACGCTGGAAGCCGGCGCAACGCTGGATGCAGAAGGTGCTTGCTTCGATTTGAATAACGGCATGCTTACCCTTGCGGTGACCCCCGATTCTGCGGAAAAGATAGAGCTGGTGCTGGCCGGAAACGCTGTGTATACGGGCAGTGAGCAGGTTGTTCTGTTCCTGAACGTAGGGAAGACTGTATTTGCTTACGGTGAGGCTGGTACGACCAGCGGTTCATTGAAGATGCTGGATGCGGCCGATTACTTTACCGGTGCGGGAATTAACGAAACCACCCAGCTGGTCTATGACCAGGAAGGCGGCACGGTATACCTGCAGGGCGTGGTGACGATTCCCGAGCCTGCCACGGCAACGCTGAGCCTGCTGGCGCTGGCCGGGCTTTGCGCCCGCCGCCGCCGGAAGTGATTCCGGGGAAGAGCTGCGAAAAACCAACAGCCAGCTGCCGCATTGCGGTGGCTGGCTGTTGTAGTAGAATCCACCTGGATACTCAGGCGTTGAACGGAAGCATCATTCATCACCCTATTCTAAATTTAACCATTTGTACATTGTAATTTGTACATTCCGATAGATGGCAATTTATTGCACCATGATGCAGATAATCATCTGCAAATCTGAAACATCTCCCCATTCAGCACATGTGTCCCAAAGTTTCGTAGATTGTAATTTATCGGTCTATTCTGGCGCGCGGA
>JAFNWZ010000007.1 GCA_017379255.1 Akkermansia sp.
CCCCACTACGTTTTTTCACACAGGACACTATGACTTTATGTCGTTTAGGACTATTTTTCCATAATCTTTGGGACACATGTGGCAGTCCGGCTCACTATTCCTTATTCCCTGTTCCCTGTGCACTTAAAATCATTCCCAGTTTGTCATTTCCTGGAATGCGGCTATGCGGCGGGCCAGCTCGTGGATGCCCAGGGAGAAAAGCGAAATCGTGCCGAACTTTTCGCACACTGCCGCTGCAATGACTGTGGCAATCGCCACGCCGCGCTTCATATCCTCCCAGGCGGGATTACCGCCGTTCAGACACTTGGTCAGGTAGCCGGCCAGCGCGCCCATGTAGGCATCACCCGCGCCGGTGGGGTCCTGGGCATGCTTCAGCGGCCATGCCGGGCAGCGGAATATTTTTACCGTTCCCTCCGGCGTGCGGTGGAACAGGGTGGAACCATGGCTGCCGTGCTTCACGATGGCATAGCGCGGCCCTGCTGCCAGCAGCTTTTCCCCGGCTTCGACCGCATCATCCGTTTGTGCCCAGAACTGCGCCTCCTCGTCGTTCATGAGCATCAAATCCACCTGCTGCAGCAGCTCGGTGGCGTACTCCGGCTCGCGCTCCAGCCAGCTCTTCATCGAATCCGCCATGCGGAAACAGGCATGCGGGCACTGCTGCAGCATGCGGTTCTGCAGGCGCGGGGTCACATTCGTGGCCACGGCAATGCTGCATTCCTGCAGCTCCTGCGGCAGCTGCATCACCCAGTGCTCCTGTACCCCTTCGGTGCGGCTCACCGTGGTGCGGTTGTTCATGTCCTCCTCATATTTGCCGGTCCAGGCAAAGGTCTGGCCCTTTTCCCGGGCCACGTGCCGCATGCTCACGCCGCGCAGCTCCAGAGCCTGCGTCCATGCCTCCGGAAAATCATCTCCCACCACGCCGACCATATCCATCTTATCCGTCACCAGCCGCGCAGCCAGCGCCGCGTATGGGCCCGAGCCCCCCATCACCGAATTCACCTGACCCCCGGGGGTAATCAGGGTATCAATCGCAATTGTTCCGTATATCAGCGCGCGTCCGTTCATACAGCTCCCCCTTCCAGCATGGCAATCAGTTCCTCTTCCCCAATGACCGGGATGCCCAGCTTTGCTGCTTTGTCCCGTTTGGAGCCACCGCCTTCACCGGCAACCAGGTAAGTGGTATTCTTCGTTACAGAGCCCGTGGCCTTACCGCCTGCGGCGGCAATCAGCTTCTCAAACTCCGGGCGGGGGCGGCTCAGTGCCCCGGTGAGCACAAAGGTTTTGCCGCTCAGCGGGCCTTCTGCCTGGTTGTTCATGTTCTCGATGAAGCCCGCAGATGCCGGATTGATACCCATGCCGGTGAGAGTGGAAAGAACGGTCTGCCCGGCGCTGGAGTTAAAATAGGCCAGTAGCTTGCGGGTGGAAGCCGCGCCCAGAGGGTTGGTGAATTTGAGCTTGTTGGCGCCATCTGCCTCCAGGGCCACATAGCCGCGGGCAGAGTAGGGGGCTGCCGCGGTGTCCAGCTGTTCTTTCAGTCCGGCCTGCTGGGCAAGCAACTCTTCCTTATCTGACCCTTTGTTGGCTCTGGCTTTGGGGTTGAGGGAATTGTAGCGCTCCACTCCGTCCTCCAGCTGCACCAGCAGAGGCAGGAAGTCGCCGCCGGCCAGTTCCGCCAGGTTGCGGTGGTATTTTGCACAGGTGCGGGCAGTCACTGTCCCGATGGTTGGAATCCCGAAGGCGGTGAGCCAGCGTTCCAGGGGCAGGGTGCGGGCATTTTCCAGGGCGGCCAGTGCCTTGGCTGCGTTCTTTTCGCCGAAGCGGCGGGGTTCGTCATCGGTGCCGAGGTTGAGCGCGCCCAGCTGCTCTACGGTGAGGGTGAACAAATCCAGCGGGGTGGTGATGTAGCCGCGGTTCACGAGTGCCTCGGCCACGGTGCCGCCCAGGTTCTCGATATCCAGCGCTTCGCGGCGGCAGAAGTAGGTGGTGCGCATGGCCGCCTGTGCCGGGCAGGTGAAGTTGGTGCAGCGCCAGGCTACCTGTCCCTCCTCCTGCGCAATGGGGGCGCCGCAGCTGGGGCACACGCCGCCCACGGCGTCGTACAGGCTGTACGGCACGGCATCTGCCGGGCGTTTCTCCTTGACCACATGCACCACGGCGGGGATGATTTCTCCGCTTTTTTCCATGAGCACCGTATCGCCGATGCGGATGTCCTTGCGTTCGATTTCGTCCTGGTTGTGCAGCGTGGCGCGGGAAACCGTGGTGCCGGAAAGCTGCACCGGTTCCAGCTCTGCCACGGGGGTGAGCACACCGGTGCGGCCCACCTGGATGCTGATGCCGCGCAGCACGGTCTCTTTCTGCTCCGGCAGGTATTTGAAGGCGGCGGCCCAGCGCGGTGCGCGGGCGGTGCTGCCCAGGCTTTCGCGCAGGGCGAAAGCATCCAGCTTGATGACGGCGCCATCGGTGCCGTAGCCCAGTTCGCGGCGCAGCACATTCACCTGCTGCACCGCTGCGCGGCATTCCTCCAGCGTGGCGGCGTAGATGACCGGCTGGTTGCGGGGAATCCCCATCCTATCCAGCAGGCCGGTGAAATCGGCTGTGGTGCGCAGAGGTGCGCCTTCGTACACCCCGATGCCGTGCGCCAGGAATCGCAGCGGGCGGCGCGCCACTTCCTCTGCATCCAGCAGCTTGATGGTGCCGGCGGTGGCATTGCGCGGGTTGGCAAAGGCGGGCAGTCCGTCGGCATCGCGCTCGGCATTCAGGGCATCGAAATCGGCCGAGGGCATGTAGATTTCCCCGCGCACTTCCAGCAGTTCCGGTGCGCCGGCGGGCAGGGTGAACGGCACGCTCCTGATTGTGCGCACATTGGCGGTGATGTCGTCGCCCGTGCGGCCATCGCCACGCGTGGCGGCGTAGGCCAGCCTGCCCTTGCGGTAGAGCAGGGTCACGGCGCAGCCGTCAATCTTCGGTTCCACGGTCACCAGCGGGGCATCCTGACCCAGACTGTTGCCCAGGCGCTGGTAGAACTCCACCAGCTCGGCATCTGGCTCGCCCGACTCCGGCTTGTGCTCAAAAATGTCGTCGATACTCTGCATCGGCGCCGGGTGGGTCACCTTGCGGAACCCCTCGCTCAGGTCATTGCCCACCCGCTGGGTGGGGGATTCCGGGGTGATGAATTCCGGGTGCTCGCGCTCGATGTCCTCGATTTCGCGGTAGAGCGCATCGTACTCCGCATCGCTGATTTCCGGCTGCGCCTGCGCGTAGTACAATTCATTGTTGCGGCGCACGGTGTCACAAAGCTCCGCATAGCGTTCCTGCGGGCTTTTCGGCTGCTGTTCCTGCTGGCTGGCGGCGAATTCGAAGAGGTCCATAACGGTTGTTCTGCATCATACCACACGCGCGCCCGCGCGGTCAACGCCGCGATATGTCAACG
>JAFNWZ010000065.1 GCA_017379255.1 Akkermansia sp.
AACCCCGCAATGCACCACAGGGCTTTGCGTGCCAGGGTGGTACGTTCTCTCCGCTGTGAGGGTTGCGCAAAGTAGACGATGATGAGTGGCAGATAAAGCAGAACCTGCAATGCACCACTCAGTATGAGACCGGGCAGTTCCTCATCGTGTAGTTGCTGCACACCTGGCTGCATGCATTCGATGATGGCCGAAAGAGTGAAGGTAATCAGGAAGAATGCCGTGTAGAACTTGGTGAAGATACCGGGAAAGGCAGACCCCGGGAATACTGGTATGGGCGGTAATGAGTGTTTGCTGCGTTGGATGAGCGCGCCAGCAGCACCAAGAACCAGGCAGAACGTGAGAGCCCCGGAGAGAGTGGTAATGATGAGTTGTGTGTGGAATGGCATGGTGTGTGTGGTTATTCTGAAGTGTAGGCAACAGCCCCGCAATAGCCGGGCATGGGGGTGAAGAGGTGAATGGCTGGGGCCGGGGAGAACTGGCAGATGATGCGGCCATGGCTGTAAGTGAAGGGATAATCCAGCGCGTGCCACATGGTATCGCCTGCGTGCTTCACCAGCGCTTCTGCCGCACACCAGCAGGCATAGAACTCATCCTGCTGGCAGCCCCGCTCCAGGAATCCGCACAGTTGCTCCGGGCACATGAAGCGCTCTGCCAGTCTGGAGAAGGCCCTGGGCCGGAGCTTCTCCACATCCACCCCGACCGGGCGGTGGTGAAAAGCCAGGCAGAGGCAATCTGCCGAATGGCTGAGGTTAAACGGCTGGACGGCATATTCAGGTTTCCCCTGTGGCCCGTATGAGAAACGGATTTCCTGCGCAGGACGGCCACAACGGCGGGAGAGCTCCTGCCGCAGCAGCGTGCGGATGAGCGCATAGCGCTTGCCGCGCAAGACTGCCTGCTCCTGTTCCTCGGGCGGGAACAGGCTGGTATCGGCCAGCGATTCAGGCAGCGCGGCTATGTTGTATACAAGGTAATCCATTCAGATGGGGATGATGCGGATAGAATTGGTGGCCGTATCGTACACTCCGATTGTGGGCGGATTCCGGCGTCCGTATACTTCACCGGGATTGGCCAGCAGCGTGCCGCCGGCACACAGGACTTCCGGCGTATGCGTATGCCCGTAGAAAACGGCATCGTATTGCCCGGAGGATGCGGCCTGCGTAGCTTGCCAGGGCAGGTGGCAGAAGTAAATGCGGCGGGAATCCAGCACAATATCGGCATGGGCGCCGTGCAGGGTGGTCTGCGGCCATTGTGCCGCCATGCGGGCAAAGCTTTTTATTTCGTATTCATTATTGCCGAAAACGAGGTCAATAGGATGCGGCCATTCATCCCGCAGGGTACGGAAGGTTGATGCTTCCGCCATATCACCCAGGAAAAGCAGATGGCTGCACCCCTGCTCCTGTGCTGTGTGCAAGGCAAGCAGCAGGTTGGTGGTGTGGTCATGAATATCTGAGAGCAGGGCAACTAGCATGGCGGTCAGAATTGCCTTTCTACTGTAAAAACCGGTGAGAGGCGTATGGGGTTAAGCAGTGGCTCCCCCCACCGGCTGGTGGTCATGGCTGCATCTGCTCCCATATACCATATCAGCTTGCCTTGTTCCGTTTTTTCAAACAGAACAGGTTGACCGAGCTCATTGATGTATCCGCAAAAACGGGGTGCAACGCGAATCAGAGCCCCCAGGTTGCGTTTCAGCTCCGCAGAGAAGTCGCATTTGCGGTGTTTGTGGAACCAGTGGGCAAATTTGCGTTCGGCGGTGGTATGCAGCGGGCTTGAGTACAACCAGCAGTTTCCGTTCAGTTCAATACCTGCCTCCGCCCGGAGAGCTTCGAATTCCTTCATGCGCTGGCGCATGACCGGGGCAAAGCGCAGTCCGCTGAGAATCGGTTCGGCGGCGGCGGTATTAGCCTGCGCCAGATGGTGGAATACGTATGCCCTTGCCAGTGCGGGAATGTGGGCTCCTTCAATGTGGAAAACCCTGGTGAGCAGGTCGGGCAGGTTGGAAACGGTGAGGAATTGACCACGTTTATCAAGTCCCAGCCCGAGGTACAACGGCCTCGGGTCAATTTCACGGCTGACGATGGCATGCGGATTATGCCACTCCTCTGTTTTATTCTCCTGCAAGGTTCGCGAGGGGTCAAGCGATGAGCGCAGGATACAGGCCCTGCCATCCCGCAGCTCCGGCAGTTTCTCTGCATAAGCCTGCTGGTTTGCAGCCGTGTCAATCAGCTCATATATCCGGGTCTTGAGCGCAGCATTGGAGAGAAGTTCCTCAAGCAGAAGCAATTGTTCCCGGGTGGCAGGAAAATCCTGACTGAAGGTTGCACCTCCCTCCAGCAGGCTTGTGCGGGCCGCCTGCAAGAGCCCGGGGCGGAGGTTCTGGCCATGTTCCTGCATCATGCCGCGGACGGTGTCTTCTTCGGGCATCTGCTGGAGAACTTCAAGCAATTCGATAGCCGTTGCATAGTGCTGTGCCTTCACCTCTGCCAGCAATGCCCGGTAGGTTGTGTAATCATGCGCGGAAGGAAGCAGGAATAACAGACGCTGCAGTGCCTTTATTTCCTGCATCAGACGGTTCTGGGCCTCGTGTTCACCAATCAGCGGCTTTATGTTATCTTCGGTTATGCCGAGAGCTTCCCCTGCATCTTCGAATAACAGCAAGCGTTGCTGCAGAAACTTACAACGGGTTTCCACAATGCGGAGATCTGCTTCCACTTGCCCGCTGAGCGGCTCCCGGTCAGGAATGGGGGCTAACAGCTCTTTGACCAGCGCCATGCGCTGCTGGTTGAGCGCGGCTTGTTCCGCTTTGCAGAGCGCTGCCCAGCGCTGGCGCAATTCCTTTGCCTGATGGCACGGCAGTTTCAACATGCGTTCGATTTCTGCACGGCGGCGCACTCCCTGGCTCACGACGCTTTCCTGCCCGCTTTCAATGGTGGTGAGAATGGTATTGAGTTCCTTTGATCGGTTATAGGCCGCCTTGATATGCGCGCGCAGCCTCTCTGCTCCGGAACTTACGTTGCGGCAGAGGGTGCGGTTCAGTCCGGTATCGTGCACGGCTAATAACTGCCTGGCCGAATCAATGCTGGTGGTTTCGCAATCGCATGCCTGGTGTAGGGCTGTTGCGGCATGTTCAGCCCTGTCTTTCATATAATAATAACACCCGGCGGCACCCATGAGCAATATAAGGAATACACCGGCGATGCCGTATGGTTTGCTTCTGCTGTTGCGGTGGCGGTTCAGCTCGCGCATGATTCCCTGGTTGAGCTGCCGTAGTGTTTTGGTGTCTGCCTCACTGAGGATATGCTGCAGCTCGCGCTGGAGATAATGCAGCCGCTTACTCAGTTGCCTGAGTGCCCGCGGTGCAGATTCTCCCAACATGCCCGGCGTTGAGCGATACCCGGTAAGTATCTCCTGCAGTTCATCGCTGGCTTTTTCCTCAAATGTATAGGGCCTCCCGGTAAGATGGCGGGTCAGTTCTTCCCGGGCTCTGGAATGATTCGGATTCTGGCGCAGGGTTTCCTGCAGCAGTTGCAGAGCCTCGGCTCTTCGTCCATTGCTGCTCAGCTGTCGAAGTTTGTGTAGAACTGGATCTGTGCGGCGGCGTCGCATGAATCATTTTGTATTTTGAAGGTCGAACTCCCACACGAGCTCGCCGTCTTCGTTCTGGTAGATGCTGCGGAGCATGAGAGCCGGCAGCTTCTTGCCGGCAGCTTCAAAATGTTGCTTTTCCTGCTCATAGACAGACAGCAGGGAACGGCTGAACATCCTGCAGATGCCTGTAAGAATGGAATCCTGTATGCCTTCCTTATCCAGCTCTGTGCTGATGGTCGAACGCACGCGTCTGCCGCGTAAGGAGTTTGCAGACGCTTCTTTTGGGGTTGGTATGAGTGCTTTTTGATTCGGAAGAATTTTCTGAAGCTCGGCGTTGAAGGCAGGAACGCTCAGAAGTTTGAAATAGCCCTGGTGCAGCTTGCGCCGGGCAGAAGATGCAAGCTGCTTGTTCTTCAGAGAAGAGATGATATAGTAGAGGTCTGCCAGAGCCGGAGTCCCGGACGGTGCGTTTTTCAGCCCGCAGCAGGGTGCATTGGCAAT
>JAFNWZ010000002.1 GCA_017379255.1 Akkermansia sp.
CTGATACAACAAAAAAAAGACCCAATGCAACCTCTCCAAAATGTAGAGCAAAAGTCCATGACCTGATATCAGGAATGAGCTCCTGCACTAGCCGCGGGGTAATATAGTTCGAGTCATGCAAAGAGCAATGCACCATGACAATCGTTAAAATGCAGACGAACTTTAAAGAGTTAAGAAAATCGGATTCTTTTTTATCTATTGTAACCATATTCAGTGCAAAGCAAGCTTAACATTCTACCGTCCGCGATTCTACACTTTCATAATCCGTAAAAACTGGCTTTGCTTAGGGGCTACGTTAAGACAATAACAGCTTATCAGGCTATGCCCATGGCCTAAAACGAAACGATGTACCGAGTGTCGCAATTTTCTTGAAATCAAACAGGTTGTGAGCTTGACTTACGGATTATGAAACCATAAAAAATGCCACGAACCCAGCACAAAGGCAAGCAAGGCTGGTCGGCGATACCGGTCAATGTGTGCTTTGCTCGTACGCAAAGCGGTGTATTTCCGCTATTTCACGCAGCGATTCATACAGCGCTGCATGGAACCGGCAAAGCGGCGAGCACAGCAGCGGGCATGAATGCTTTCGCGGACTTCATCCCCGCATGTAGAGGTCGGCTCACATGGGCACAAGTGGCTTTTCAAGCGAGGGCATAATCCTCCATGTGAGCCTCACTACTGCAAGCTGAGAATCTTACCTCCGCCAGCCGTGGTAGTGGCCTATGTGATGGAATCCGCCTGCGTGACGGAAACCATGGCCATGGTGATGGTGGTGCAGGCAATGGCAGCTGCTCAGGCAGAGCGCGGCTACCGTCATGACGATACTCCATTTAAAAAATTTCTTGTTCATGGTGTGGAATCGGGGTTAACTGTTCATCTGTTCGATTAAGCGCGACGGGAAACAGGGCGTTTTTCTTCCCTCTTGTTCTGGGCCATCGGCTTCTTGTTATTCTGCGGCTTGTTCTGAGCCACGGGCTTGTGGTTATTCTGCGGTTTATTCTGAGCCACGGGCTTGTGGTTGCTGGCCGGCTTGTGCTGCACCACGGGCTTCGGCTGCGGCGCAGGTTTGTGCTGCACTACGGGCTTCGGCTGCGGCGCAGGTTTATGAACGACCACTGGTCTGGGTTTCGGCGCGGGCTTGTGAACCACCACCGGCTTCGGTGCAGGCTGGTGCACCACTACTTCCTTGTGCACGACTTCCTTATGCACCACCGGACGGTAGACAACCGGTCGGGCAGCAACATGGCTGTTCACGTGGTGGACAAAGCTCACATGGTCGCAGCTGCTGAAGCATACACTCACGACCGCGGACAGTAACATCATCTGAAAAAACTTCTTGTTCATGGTAAAAGGGTGACAGGGTGTTGTGCCTGTACATTTACCAAGCGCAGCAATCTTTGCTATTTATTTGAAGTTTTCAATCTTTTTTTTTTTAATTTCTACCCGCTTCGTCATTCATCATCGGAAGATAAGTCCCATGCCTCAAAAGCGCCTGTTTCGATACAGTAGCAGACAGGGCAGGCAAGGCCATTCTGCAGAGTGATAAGATGGATGTGCCTGTCAGATTTCCATCCATAATGACTGTAGCGCTCCACCCCGGGATGGGGCAGACGAATCGGAGTGGCTGATTTCCAGCTGAAATCCGGTTTATCAAGAGCATCAACGGGGACAAGAAGGAATCCCTCTTTCAACGAAACCGGCAGAAGGAGCCAATTCCCGGAAGGTGACCAGGGAGCATCCGCGACCAGCACTCCCCGGCGCAGATTCCGGGTCTGATACTCCAGCAAGCGGCCAGCAGGAGTCTTGATACGGATGCGGTCGGCATAACCCCAGCAGTTTTTCAAACCGGGCTTCTCATCGCGTCGGAATCCAAGCTCCACCCAGCCCTTGCCGCCGGGGTGGGCAACGCGGCGCACCACATCGATAAAGGGGGCGGAAATATCGCAGTATTCATCCTCCGCCCTGCCTTTGCGCACAGCCAGTACCAGATTCACCGCGCCCACCTGCTCACAGTAATCCACCATGCCGCACACCCCGGGATGCTCCAGATCGGCAGCCTCCTCCACAATCAGGCGCACATAGTCCCCCTTCATCAGCTCCGCATACCGGGCAATTTCATCCCTGACTTCCGACTCTGTCACCGGCACTCCATACTGGTCAAAATCCACCCCTCCGTCCTTCCGGGGATGCAGCCCGAACGCCGTACACACATCACACCCGCCGACCTGCATCTCTTCCTCGCGCAAGGAGTAGGTCGAGCTTGTCCACGACTCGGAATATCGCATCGGCTCAGTCACCATTTTGCGCAGTGGCGGCAACACCTCAAAAATGGGTTCCAGCTCGCACAACCGTTCCGCAGAGCAAAGCGCTTCCGGCAGCACAGGATTCGAGTATGGATAGCCTTCCTCCAGGAAACTCGTGTTCAGATGCCTCTCAAAATCAGGCAGTAGTTTCAGCAGGCGTTCCTGCGATAAATCCTCCTCCTTGAGCATGGCCGCCAATTGCACCCGGCAGGTACGCAGCATGACCAGCGCTCGGGCTTCATCGCGCTCCCCTGCGGCCAGGCAGAATTGTTTGAACCACAGCAAAGGGCGGATATATTCCCACTCCCGGCAACGCGGCAACAGAGTTTCCTCCAATCGCAACTTATCCAGAATATCCAGGAACTTCCGGATTTCTGCACGTATTTCCAGCGACAAAGCCACGTGCCTGCTGTATTGGCGAATCATTTCCCGCGCCGACACCACATCGGCAAGCACCACCTGTTTCTGAAAAAAATTACATACTCCCTTTTCTGCAAGAAGCGTATTCCAGAACCGGTACTCCTGCCACGCAGCGGCATCCAGTCTCAAAAGGAGATCCTGTTGTTCCCCGGCTCGTTCGCCACAAAGATGCGCTACCGCCACCTCCAGCTCCGACCGCTCGGCGCGCACAATCTCCAGCAACTGCTCTTCCGCTTCCTCATCCAGGCTGACGACTGAGTCAAGCTCCCACTCCAGTTCCAAGAGCAGCTTCTGAGGCACATGCAGCACCGGAGTGGCATCTTCAACCACCCTTTCCTCTGGTAAACAGGTCCCGCAGAAATATGCATTTGCCCCGCAGGACAGGCAAAACATTACGCAAAGCATGGCAACCATCCACATGGATTTGATTCAAGCATAAATGTGTTGCGCAGGCAAGTTCATTTACCCTTGTAACATATTTGTAACATTTTTGAGAGCCTGTTTGTAATAATTCTACTTTTTCCCACCATTTTGCTTGACTTTTCAAGATGAGCGGGTAAACTGACGACACGCATACAAGATATAGTGGAGACATGAAGATACGGAAACGAAACGGAGCGGTAGAGGAATACCGCAGGGAAAAGATAGAGCGGGTCATCCGGCTGGCATTAGAAAGCGCAGGTATCATGGACGCCTGCGCCGAGACAGGACGCCTGGCAGCAGATATCGAAGGCACGCTGCTGGGCAACGGCGAAGAAGTGGTGGCGGTAGAAAGCATCCAGGACCAGGTGGAGGCCGCACTTATGGTGGCAGGCTATTACGAAGCCGCCAAGAATTTCATTCTCTACCGCAACGAACGCAGCCGCGCCCGCGCTGCCCGCGAACAGCTGCTGGGGCATTTCGCAGACCGAGCCGCGCTGGAAAGCGTCCTCAAGGAACTGCAACAGGAATTCCCGGAAGAAGAATACGCCCTGCCCCAGCTCACGGCGCGCTTCCGCAGCTTCAGCAAAAGCGGCCAGAGCGATGAAGCCGGGCTGGGCTGCCTCATCAAGGCCGCGGCAGAGCTCACCACGCGCGATGCCCCGAACTGGGAAATGGTAGCCGCGAGGTTCTGGCTGCTGCGCTTCCGTGCCCAGCTTGTGCGACACGAGGCCGAAGCAGGCATCACCAGCCTGTACGACAAACTCACCCACCTGAGCAAGGAAGGAGTCTATGGCTCCTACATCCTGACGCATTACACCAAGGCAGAGATTGACAGCTGCGAACAGATGCTGCGCCCCGAGCGAGACAAGCTCTTCAACTACTCCGGGCTGGAGTTGCTGCACGGGCGCTACCTCATCCGCACGCATGCCGGGGCGGTGCTCGAAAGCCCGCAGGAAATGTTCCTGGGCATTGCCCTGCACCTCGCCATGAACGAGCAGCACGACCGCCTGCAGTGGGTACAGCGTTTCTACGATATGCTCAGCACGCTGAAAGTCACCATGGCCACCCCCACGCTGGCCAATGCCCGCAAACCCTTCCACCAGCTTTCCTCCTGCTTCATCGACACCGTACCGGACAGCCTGGACGGCATCTACCGCAGCATCGACAACTTTGCCCAGGTCAGCAAATACGGCGGCGGCATGGGGCTCTACTTCGGCAAGGTACGCGCCAGCGGCAGCGCTATCCGCGGTTTTCCCGGTGCCGCAGGAGGCGTCATCCGCTGGATACGCCTGGCCAATGACACCGCCGTGGCCGTGGACCAGCTGGGGGTACGCCAGGGAGCGGTAGCAGTATACCTCGACGCCTGGCACCGTGATTTGCCGGAATTCCTGGCGCTGCGCACCAACAACGGCGACGACCGACTCAAGGCACACGATGTGTTCCCCGCTGTGTGCTATCCCGACTATTTCTGGCAGCAGGCGCGCGACAACATCGAGGGCGACTGGTATCTCATGTGCCCGCACGAAATCAAGAGCGTGAAGGGTTATGCCCTGGAGGACAGCTACGGCGATGAATGGGAGGAACGCTACCACAGCTGCGTGGCCGACAGCCGCATCCACAAGCGCATCGTCCCCATCAAGGACCTCGTGCGCCTCATCCTCAAGAGCGCCGTGGAAACCGGCACCCCCTTTGCCTTCAACCGCGACCTCGTCAACCGGGCCAACCCGAACAAGCACCGCGGCATCATCTACTGCAGCAACCTCTGCACCGAAATTGCGCAGAATATGAGCGCGATTGAATCCCTGACGCAGGAGGTACAAACCGTGAATGGCGAAACCGTGGTGGTGACCACCACAAAGCCGGGAGATTTCGTGGTCTGCAACCTGGCCAGCCTCTCACTCGGGCGCATCGATGTGCGCAACCCTCAGGAAGTGGAGGAAATCACCCGCAACGCCGTGCGCGCGCTGGACAACGTGATTGACCTGAACTTCTACCCCCTGCCCTATGCCGAGCTCACGAACCGCTCCATGCGTCCCATCGGTCTGGGCGTGAGCGGCTACCACCACATGCTTGCAAAACTCGGGCTGCATTGGGAAACCCAGGAGCACCTCGACTTTGCAGACCAGCTCTTTGAGCAGATTAACCACGCCGCTATTGCCGCCAGCTGCGAAACCGCCCGTGAAAAGGGATCCTATGCCGCCTTTGAGGGCAGCGAATGGCAGACCGGCGCCTACTTCGACCGCCGCGGCTACACCGCCCCGCACTGGCAGGAACTGCGACAGCGCGTCGCCATCCACGGTCTGCGCAATGCCTGGCTGCTCGCCGTGGCTCCCACCAGCAGCACCAGCATCATTGCCGGCACCACCGCCGGCATCGACCCAGTCATGAAACTCTTCTTCCTGGAGGAAAAGAAGAGCGGGCTCATGCCCCGCGTGGCGCCGGAACTCACCCTGCAGACCCTCTGGCTGTACAAGAACGCCCACCACATCGACCAGACCTGGTCGGTGCGCGCCGCCGGGGTGCGCCAGCGCCACATCGACCAGGCGCAGAGCATGAACCTCTACATTACCCATGAATACACCCTCCGCCAGATACTCAAGCTCTACATCCTCGCGTGGGAATGCGGGGTGAAGACCATCTATTACATCCGTTCCAAAAGTTTAGAAGTAGAAGAATGTGAATTATGTGCCAGTTAACCCGCAGACCGCTCTTTAACCCGCAGGGCGACACCGATACCGCCGCCCGCCGCATCATCAACGGCAATACCACCAACCTCAACGACTTCAACAACATGAAGTACGCCTGGGTGAGCGGGTGGTACCGCCAGGCAATGAACAATTTCTGGATTCCCGAGGAAATCAACCTCGCCGCCGATGTGAAGGACTACCCGCGCCTCAGCCCCGCCGAGCGCCGCGCGTTCGATAAAATCCTCTCCTTCCTCGTGTTCCTGGACAGCATCCAGACCGCCAACCTCCCCTCCGTGGGTGAATACATCACCGCCAATGAAGTGAATCTCTGCCTCTGCATCCAGGCTTTCCAGGAAGCCGTGCACAGCCAGAGCTACAGCTACATGCTCGACACCATCTGCGAGCCCCAGCAGCGCCAGGAGGTGCTCTACCAATGGAGGAACGATGAACACCTGCTGCGCCGCAACACCTTCATCGGCAACCTGTATAACGAATTCCAGCAGCACCGCACACCGGAAAACTTTGCCCGCACCCTCGTGGCAAACTTCATTCTCGAGGGCGTGTATTTCTACAGCGGCTTCATGTTCTTCTACAACCTGGGCCGCAACAACAAAATGCCCGGCAGCGCCCAGGAAATCCGCTACATCAACCGCGATGAAAGCACCCACCTCTGGCTCTTCCGCAACATCATCCGCGAACTGCAGCGCGAAGAACCCCAGCTCTTCACCCCGGAAAAGGTGGATGAATACCGCGCCATGATCCGCGAGGGTGCCGAGCAGGAAATCGCCTGGGGGTGCTACGTCATCGGCGATGATATCCCCGGTCTCACCACCGACATGGTGCGCGACTACATCCGCTACCTGGCCAACCGCCGCTGCCTGGATTTAGGCTTCGCCCCGGTCTACGACGGCTACGAAACCGAACCGCCCGCCTGCGCCTGGGTCAGCCAGTTCAGCAACGCCAACCTCATCAAGACTGATTTCTTCGAAGCCCGCTCCACCGCCTACGCCAAGAGCACCTCCCTGGTGGATGATTTATAAAATCTCCCCCCTTCCCCCAGTAAGATTACCTGCTGAGAATACAGTCAACCTCTCATGCATTGCGCTTTCTATTGCCAAACCGAAACAGTTATGATAGAATGCGCGGCATGAGGGGGGCTTACACGCACTATCACCATCCTGCTTGCAGCGGCCATTCTGTTGCCGGGCACCGGGTGCACCTGGCTGAACAAGGACACATACAACCCTGCCACTGATACCCGGCCAGAACCCAAACTGAAAAAGACAACCTATACCGTCAACGGCAGACGCTACCGCCCCATGGGCATGCTCCAGGCTCTGGAATACAGCGAAACGGGCGAAGCCTCCGTCTATGAAGGAGGCAACACCCGCGGAGCACTGGGAGAGCGACTGCCGTACGGTGGTATGTACGCCGCGCACCGCACCCTGCCCATGCCCTGCATGGTACGGGTCACCAGCCTGTCCACCGGCAAAAGCTGCGTGGTACGGGTGAATGACCGGGGGCCCTTCCACCGCCGCCGCATCATCGACCTCAGCCCCGCTGCCGCGCGCGCCATCGGTTGCAGATGGGGAGTACACAAGGTCAGGGTTGAAACCGTCTCCGTAGGCGATGGTCCCAACAGACGCCCGCACCCGGAAGAATAATACCCTGCCATGCCTGGCCGGCATATTTTACATACGAGAAGGCCCCCTCTCATGCATTCCATAATGAAAAAAGAACAGCGCCCACTGGGCGCTGTCCTTATAATGCCATCGTGATAAAACGCTTCAACGCAGCGAAAAGAAATCACGTATGCGGGAATTGTCGCTGGCGGAGATAACGCTGGGAGGCGCATCCACCACCACTTTGCCGTCAGCCAGGAACACAATACGGTCTGCAAGCTCCATGGCGAAGTCCGTATCGTGCGAAACCACAAGCATAGTCATACCATCTTTGGCCAGTTCACGCATAAGGTTTTCCACCTCGCCCACCATTTCGGGATCCAGGGCGGAGGTAGGCTCATCAAAAAGGAGCACCTCGGGGTTCATCGCCAGTGCGCGCACAATAGCCACGCGCTGCTTCTGCCCGCCGGAAAGCTGCGAGGGATACGCCCTGGCCTTATCGTGAAGACCAATGCGGTGCAGCAGGTGCAGCGCCTGGGTTTCCGCCTCGGTCCGGGTCATCAGGCCGCTTTTCACAGGTGCCAGGGTAATATTGTCCAGGATGGTCAGGTTGGCAAAGAGATTGAAATGCTGGAACACCATCCCCACCTTGGCACGGTAGTGGTTCAACCCGTTTTCACTACGGTCCACCGGCTGGCCATGGAAAAGCACCTCGCCCCCGGTCGGAGTCTCCAGGAAATTCATGCAGCGCATCACCGTGCTCTTGCCGGCACCGCTGGGGCCCAGCAGGAATACGACCTCACCCCTGGTCACGCCGACGGACACCCCGTCAATCACGCGGTGGTCGCCGAATTGCTTGACCAGCCCACGTACTTCTAAAATCGTATCAGCGTTCATTCTTCTTCAGATAGTTTTCAAGTTTCTTCAGCAACTGGCTCAGACACACCACCACCACCAGGTAGGTAAGTGCCACGGCAATAAGCGGCAGGAAAGCGTCATAAGTCTGGCTGCGGATGATATCGCCACCCTTGGTCAGATCCTGCAAGGCAATGTAACCGCACACAGAAGTCTCCTTGAGCAGCACAATAAACTCATTGCCCAGGGCCGGTAGCACATTCTTGAAGGCCTGCGGCAGAATCACCGAGCGCATCGTAGTGCCATAGCTCAGCCCCAGGCTGCGCCCTGCCTCCATCTGGCCGCTATCCACCGCCATGATGCCCGAGCGGATAATCTCTGCCACATAGGCACCGCTGTTCACACCGAACGCAACAATGGCCACCAGAACCTTGCTCACATCCACTGAGCCGAATATCACAAAGTAGATAATGAGCAGCTGCACCACCACCGGCGTGCCGCGCACCACCGTCAGGTAAATATGACACAGGAAATTCAGTACCTTGTAGCGGCCGGTCTGGTCATGCGCACTGCGCACCACCGCCACCAGGAACCCGATGCACAGGCCCATGAGCACCGCGCAGGCCGAAATCTCAATCGTCACCAGGAAACCATTTACCAGGTATTTCCAGCGGTTATCCTTCACAAAATTGGTCTGGAACGAATCCTGCATGCGTTTCCACAGCCCCTTCTCCTCCTCCGGCACCGCAGGCACCGCCAGCGGCTTGCCATCCGCATCCAGGTAGCGGGCCCAGATAGCCGACATCGTGCCATCGGCCTTCATTTCCGCCATGGTCTTGTTGAACATGGCCAGCAGCTCCGGCCGGCTCTTGCTGATAGCCATGGCATACTCCTCAGAAACCAGGGATTCCGGCAGAATCACAAGCCCCTTATTGCGCGCCACATGCTCCTCAGAGGGGGCACTGTCCAACACCACGGCATCAATCTTCCCCGTCACCAGCGAGGCCACCGCCAGAGCACCATCCTGGAAGCGCTCCGGCTCCTGGATGTTCTCCGTCATGTACATATCACCCGTGGTGCCGTGCTGCACCCCGACGCGCTTCCCCTTCAGATCCGCCGGGCCGACAATGGAGCTGCCCTCGCGCACAATAATCACCTGGTCGGCTTTCACATAACTGGTGGTAAAATCAATCTGCTTCTTGCGGTCTTCCGTCACCGTGATACCTGAGGCCGCCACATCAGCCTTCCCGGTCTGCACAGCGGCAATCACGGAATCAAACGCCATATCCTCAATCACCAGCTCCAGGTCATTGCGCTTCGCAATCTCGCGCACCATATCGGCATCAATCCCCACAATACTTGACCCCTGGTAGAACTCATACGGGGGGAAGGTGGCATTGGTTACCATAATCAGCTTGCTGCGCTCAGCCTCTTTCTCTCCACAGGCAGTGAAGAAAAGAGCCATGAACGCCAGCATCACTGCCAGCCATTTCTTATATACTATACCGGGCATGCGCGCGAAGCATACCACATAACGCAAAGAAATGCAAAGTTAAAAACAGGCAACCGGAAATTTATGGAGCAGTTTCATGCCCCCTCCCATTTCCCTGAGCATCTGCTACCATTTTCCCCCCGCGGTGCAACGTTCTTGCAGGCAGGAATTTCTGCTTGTTCACAGATGCGTCCGGCGCGGACTCCGGAAGCGCACAATCCGCGCCATTGCGGAGAATTTTTCCCCTGACTTGAAGAATTATCTTGCAAAAATCACAAAGCAGGTTATGATGAGTATTGCAGAAAGGCAGCTTTGCGTTGCCTGCCTGCCCAGAAAACCAAACCAAACCAATAGAAAGAGGTAATAACCATGCCGAGTGATACTAATATTACTGTTACGGGCCGTCATATTGAAGTGACTGATGCCATCCGCGACTTCGCCACCAAGAAGATTGAAGCCATCCATATAGACTACCCGAAGATTGTGGAAGCACGCGTAGTGGTGGATGTGCAGAAAGACCGCCAGATGGCCGAAATCGTACTCTTCTGCGCCGATCATATCACCATCCAGGCATCTACCTCTTGCGATGATCTGTATGCCGCCATCGACGAGACCATCACCAAGATCATGCGTCGCATGCGCAAGCACAAGACCCGCCTCATGAAGCACTACCGCCCGCACCGCTCCAAGAGCATCCGCAAGCTGGACGAAAAGGTGTACGAGGAAGATGTGCTGGACTATGACGACACCGATGCCCCGGAAGACCCGAAACCGGTACGCATCTCCCGCGAGGGCTACGACCTGCGCACCATGTACAAGGAAGATGCCATCATGGAGCTGGAAATCTCCGGCAAGCCCTTTGTGCTGTACCGCAACGCCCGCCGCAACGTGCTGCAGATTGTCTACCGCCTCCGCCCGGGCGAATACTCCATCATTGAGCTGGGCAACGAGCTGAAGGCATAACGCATATTTTACGAACTCTGGCAATTTTCCGGGCCGCGCTGAAATCCAGCGCGGCCCGCTTGCTATTTATCGGCATTACATGCCGATAAATCATACCTGAGCGAAGCGAAGGTATTTCATACTCGCCTCCAGGCGAGTATTTCATGCGGCAAAGCCGCAATTCATACCGCAGTTTCTGCGGTATTTCATACACGCCAACGGCGTGTATTTCATTGAGGCCAGCGCAGCGGGCCGACTGCCTGCCTGACGCGTCGAGAAATAGAAGGCACTGATTTCTCTACAAGCTTACGATACATGCATACACTCACCCTCGAAGCCGTACCGTCTCCGTATACCCCCCACCATAGAACAGTCGCCCCGCTGGCGCGGGGGCTCAATGAAATACGCCCGGTGGGCGTATGAAATCCGGCGTTGCCGGATGAAATCCCTGGCTGAGCCATGGATGAAATACCGCTGCGCGGTATGAAATCCCGTCGCAGGCGCGCCGGGATGAGTGGTTTCCGGGCGCGATGATGGGAGCGGGCGTGTAATAGTCGCCCCGCTGGCGCGGGGCTCAATGAAATACGCCCGGCGGGCGTATGAAATCCGGCGTTGCCGGATGAAATCCCTGGCTGCGCCATGGATGAAATACCGCTGCGCGGTATGAAATCCCGGTGCTGGCGCGCCGGGATGAGTGATTTCCGGGCGCGATGATGGGAGCGGGCGTGTAATAGTCGCCCCCGCTAGCGCGGGGGCTCAATGAAATACGCCCGGCGGGCGTATGAAATCCGGCGTTGCCGGATGAAATCCCTGGCTGCGCCATGGATGAAATACCGCTGCGCGGTATGAAATCCCGTCGCAGGCGCGCCGGGATGAGTGGTTTCCGGGCGCGATAATGGGAGCGGGCGCGTAATAGTCGCCCCGCTGGCGGTGCATGAAATCCTTTGCTGGCGCAAAGGGTGAAATACCTTCGCTACGCTCAGGTATATAAAACAAAGCGGGCGGCCACCGGCACAGACCGGAAGCCGCCCCCGACAAAATCCAGGCAATCAGAGCTTCTTCATAACCATCTCGCCAGCGCAGCCGAACCAACCATCGAAACACTGCACCTTGAAGCGCACTTCAACCCTGCCCTTAAGCGCACGCGGAACATCAAACGTCACCGTCTTCGTATCCTTATCCGCAGGCTCATTGGCATCGCACACATGCTTACCATTGGCATACAGCTGGAATCCCTTGGAAGTCATGCGCCCCATCTTGCAAGGCACCAGGGTGAACGAGTAGGCACCCGGGCCCTTTACCTGCTTGCCCACATTGACGCGCCATTCCTTTTCGAAACCAACCGTCATCTCACCGCTATCGTAGTAAGGTTCGTCAAACACGTACGGGAACTCATCATCCCAGTAATTAGCCCAGCGCAAAGCGCCCTTGCCGTATTCACTCTTGGGATCAATCTTCACCACCTGGCGGTATATCTGCACCAGCTTTTTGCGCAAAGCGGGTTCCTTGGTGGCATTGTACTTCTCGCGGTACACGTATGCGAGGCCGGAGTTCCACTGCTGCTGGAGCTCATCCTTCAGCTTGCGGGACTTCATCACCTTCTCCACAAAGGCAATACCTTCATCGAACTTACGTTCATTGCCCTTGTACTTGGCATCAGCCCCCTTACCACCATTCAGCACGGCGTTAATCTCATCGAACATCCCCATGTGGTCCATGCAATAGAGATAGCGGGCCATGGTTGCATGCTCCGGGTCCTTACGCTTCAGGATATCCTTCAGCATGTTATTGCGCACCGCATCCGGATACGGCATCATATCCAGCGCATCAGCAGCCGCCTTCGCGCCTTCAATGCCATCCACCGTGCGAGCCTTTTCCACCATCTTCATGTACTTCGGCGCGCGCGCCAGTGTCTGCTTCACCGCTTTTTCCATAGCGGCGGCACTCAGCACGGTCTTGCCCGTGTAAATGCCCAGCAGCGTCTCATCAGAAGCCAGCAACACAGCCGCCGGAAGATTGAAGAACGGGCCGCAGGGCAGCAGCTTATCGCGGTCGTGCAGGTTCGGCACAACACCCACGCGTTCATCAATCTGACCGAACACCACCGGCAGACCCTTTTTCTCCAGCTTAGTCCATTCGCTCACCACCTTGCCAGCGCAGGGCAGCCAGTCAGAGCCATACCAGATGATGAGGGAAGGTACACCTTCCGCCTTAGCCTTGGCGCGGGCCTCCATATTATCCAGGAAACTCAGCGGGCTCGCAGCAGGTTCAGCCGGGGCCATTTCCTCCTCTTCCTCAGGTGCATCCTGGGCGGTGGAAGCCTCTGCGGCATCTGCCGCTGCCTCAGCCGCGGGCTTCTCTGCCTTCTTCTTCTTTTTGGCCTTTTTGCCCTTCTTTACTTTCTTTGCAGACTTGGCGGGAGCATCCAGCCCCAGCAAACCGGGGTCATAATAATAGACACCACCTGCAGCAAGCCCCAGCAGAATCAGGAATATGAAAAACTTCTTCATGTCGGTAATCTATATAATTAGCGGGTATATGTGACGAAATGGGAGATATGGGCAAAATCAGGCTGGGCATTCTCAAACTCCAGCTTCACCCACTTGGCGCGGGTACCATCCGGGAATCTGGCCACCCATTCCTTGGGCATATCATCAATCTCTGCGCGCTTGAACCAGGTGGCACCGTCCTCACTGGTAGACACCACAGCCCTCTTCATGCGCCATTCATTGCCGTTTGTCTTGCGGATAATGCAGCCAGTTGTATGCCCGGGCTTCTGCAGCTCCACAATGAAGGTCGGCGTTTTCTCCTTGGCCGTGTGGCACTTGCCGCCCTCGGGCGTCATCATGGCCGCATGCAGCATGGGCGTATCATAATTACTTGTAGTAGAAAGGCGCATCAGCACACCCTTGGCAGGCTTACCCGCCAGTTCGCCCGCCTTCTCAAGCGGCGCGGCCTTATAATCGGGCTTGGAAAGTGCCAGCGCTCCATTGGTCAGCGCCTGGAATGCAGGGGCGGAACGCGCCTGAGCCGCCGCAACAATCGCCTTATTATAGGCCGCTTGCATCTTCTTATTGCGCTCCTCGGCCGATTCGCCGGTAGCCCCGTCGCCACTGCCCGCTGCCTCTGCCGCCTTGGCAAAAGCCTTATTGAAGAGCTTGCTGCCCTCCGGCGTTGCCACATAGGTCTTGACTGCCCATTCCAGCAACTGGCCGAAGGTAGTACCATCGCCCTTCTGCATGTGGGCGGTAAACATATCGGTCAGATATGCCTGGCGGGCAGAATCATTCTGCAGGGATTCCGCCTGTTTCTGCACCAGCTCGTCGAGCTTCACCGCCCAGCTCGACGGCGTGGTAGCCAGGGCAATCTGCTCCAGTTTGTAGATATGCAGCAGCTTCTTCTCTGGCAGCTGCTTCACCACCTCTGCCAGGTCGGCAGCAGCATTCATGGCGGCCACACCGTGGCCGTCATAATGCGGCAGCATCTCCTTCACCAGGTAATCATGGCATTCATCTGCAGAAACTCCGCGTTTCAGCATCAGCGCATGCAGGGGAGCGCGGAAGAACGGGTGCAGAGGAGAATCCTTCAGCGCCGAGCGCCACATCTTCTCTGCCTCTGAATCCTTACCCAGCGTCTCCAACGCGCGGGCGCAGAAACTCTTGCGGTACGCACGCGCCACCTTCTTATCATCCGCAAACACCGCTTCCATCAGGTTGTACGATGTCGGCGCCTGGTGTCCGAAAATCATGTTGTGCATACCGCCGTCCGGGCCGCCGAAACCGCCCACCCACTTGCCGCGCTCCGTGCGCACCGCATAAGCGCAGTGACCGGGCTGGCCGCAGGTGTAGGACGGAATGCCATGCGCCATGGCAGCCACAGCTCCCAGGTGGGACATAGCGCCACACACACCACCGTTGAGCAGCGTAGCCTCTGCCCAGCTCTCATTGGCAAAAGGCAGGTTATACGCACCGCCCTGCACCGAATCACCGAACTTGGAGGTCCCGGTATATGTGGCTGACCAACAGGCAATGCCGTACTTATCCCAGGGCAGATTGATAGCCTTGGCAGCAAACTCATACGAAGCATCATCCCAGTCCTGCCCGGGGTTAGCCACCACAAAACGCAGCTCCCACGGCTTCAGGTTCGGGTAATTCGGGTGCAGCAGCCCCTTCTTCTCCTGTTTCTGGAAGAACTTGTAGCGGCGCACGGGGTTATACTTATTGGGCAGAGCCGTTTCAAGCGCCGGCTTCTGCCAGGTTTCACCACCGCCCCAGCAGGAAGCCAGCGCCACAGCCAGCGCCTTGTTCTGCACCTTGCCCTTTTCCTCCGTCCAGATGCGGTACAGCACATCCACACCAGTCTTTTTCTGCCAGGGAACCAGGCCGCAGGTCATGTACAGCTCCAGCCACTCGGCATCTGTCACAAATTTCTCAAGGAATTCGCACTTCTCCTTATCCTCGGCAGCATAGGCGGTCATCACCTCTGCCCCCGTCACCCGGATCAGTTCGTGCAGCATCCCCAGATGCACGGCTTCTGCATCCTTGTGGGTAATTTCCTTACCCTTCAGGGCCTCTACCACAGCCTTCTGCACCGCGGCATAGTCACCGCTCTCCAGCGCCTTGGTTACAGCACCCGGCAGCTTCTTGCTCTTCAGCGGAGCAAGCGCCAGCTTACTATCGGCAGCTTCCGCCAGCGCCATCGGCTCCAGCGCCGAAAGCGAGACCGCAAGCAAACCCAGCATCCATGCACATGTTCGTATTTGCATAGTGCTAGGATGCGCCTTTCCCCCGCAAAAGTCAAGCTAATTGCAGAATCTCGCATGCACTTAACCCAAAAAACGCTGCCTCCGTTTTTCCGGAGGCAGCGCTATTTAAGCATTTTTGGAATATAAACCTGATTTTAGCGGCGACGGCGGGCGCAAAGACCAGCCAGAGCCAGCAGGCTCAGGGTAGCGGTAGCAGGCTCGGGAACGGATTCCGTTGCACCAGGAGTGCTCATCGTCAGGCTGACCACGGGAACGTAGTTACCTTCCCAGCTGTTAAGGCCGCTGCTCTTGTAGGTACCCCAGCCACCAGGAATCTGCCCAGAGAAGCCGTTAGTCACAGCAACACCCCAGGTCATAGAAGCGGCCTTGTACTGATCAAAGGTAGCAAGGTCAGTAGCGGTGGTGTTCACGAAGAGGAACTGATAACGCTTTGTCGGGTCAATGGTGATGGCATCAAAAGAGAACTCCACAGCCGTATCGGCAGTGAAAGAAGCATCCTCGGAAACACCAAGATAAACACCTGTCGTACTGTCACCGGTATACTCATACACAGCCACGCGAGCAGCATCGCTAGAGCCACCGGAGCGGGTCTGAATAGTGATGGAATCCAGGTTCAGCAGACCAGTGAAATCAGCGGGGATATCGGTCGTCAGGTAAGTGGCATTGGCCGGAGCCAGAGTGAAACCATAGTAGTTACCCTGGTTGTTTTTATCAGGAGTGCTGGAGGTGTAGGTATCAGCTGCAGCCACACCAGCAAGAGCCATCAGAGCAATAATTGTCTTCTTCATATTTGTGTTGATTATGTAGGTAGGAACAGTGCAGTGCAACGCCACTTCCTCGTACGGTGGAATGGTTGGCAGCCACACCTGCGCCACCATGGTAACGCATTTCCTGTGCGATGTCCAGACTAAATTTTGCAAACTCTTCACTTTTGTATCATTTACATCAGCCAGAGAGAAACGACTTTAAACCCATACTTCACGCATCTCCGGGAATAAATATCAACAAAAAAACTATTTCATCCAGATGAGGTATTGTTCTATCCGGAAAGGAAACTTTAGCATACATAATTTAACCAGTATCCTTTTTTCCGGTGTTTCATGCAGATAAAATAACAGGAGTATAACCAAAATCATTATAGCCTTTTATAATGACCTTTCTTTGCCGAATACCGGGAATCGTTGTAAGGCCGTGGGACATCGCACAGGAAATGCGATGTGCAGGCAGTGCCTAAAATCCACAGTCTCCCCCCGCAAAAAAAGAAGCCCCGCAGAAACCTGCGGGACTCCGGAAATCAAGAGTGGGAGCGTTCACATCTGCGGCTCGGCAGGAGCAGCTGGCGGCGGC
>JAFNWZ010000008.1 GCA_017379255.1 Akkermansia sp.
AGTCAACGTCTTAGCATCACGGTCAAGTGTCACGCTAACCTTTACGTCAGAAATATCTGACGGATATTCACCGCGTGCATGAAGTGTTCTGAGCTTCTGAGTCGCATCAACCGCATTTGAAACCATTTCACGAAGAAATATCTCATGATCTGAATAGAGAAATTTCTTGATGACTGGAAAACCCCGCCATTCTGACCTCAGCAGTCTGGCGGGTTTTTCTATCCTGGCATGGTCTTAGTGACACAATGACGGAATGACAGTAGAAAAGAATTTTTTATCTATGGGGAGCAGAGTGAAACTCGCAGGGGAGTGTTGCTAGCCTGGTGAACTTACATACGCCATGCAAAAAAACGGCACGCTATGATTCAACGTGTCTCTGACTCAACTATTGACAAATCACATCCTTATGAGAGAATACCAGAAAGCAACACCGGATGACTTCGCTAACAGCTTATGATCGGCGACACGAAGGACGACATAAAAACAAATCGAAAATTTCTAACACACTAACAATAAATAGAAGATAAGCGACAAAAAAGTTGACAGAAAAAGCAACGAAACGCGACATATAGCTTGCAAATAGCATCAGATTCGTATACACTACGCATAGCATTCAGAATCCTGCACGCCATGAAATACCGTGAAACACATCCCTGGATACAATTTCCTGAAAATCCACCCGTCAGTACAACGTTCAGTCCAGTTTGGTATCTGATGGGAGAAGTATGCTCAAAAATCAAACATCTTGCAGACTCTGCTGTATCACCGGACGTTCACAATAAGCTAAACCGCATGTATCTAATTCGTGGTGTACAAGGCAGCACAGCCATAGAAGGCAATACTTTGAGTGAACAAGAGGTAGAACAAATCCTTGATAACCGAGAACCTCTCCCTCTTTCCAAACGATATCAAGAGCAAGAAATCCGAAATGTACTTGCAGCTTGTAACAAAATAGTGGATGACACCTGTTCTGATAGCGCTAGCAAACTCACCCCGGAGTACATCTGCGACTTGAACGAAATTGTCCTTAAAAACCTGGAATTGCAGGAAGGAGTAGAAGCTGGAGTATTCAGAAAGCATTCCGTCATTGTAGGTACCGTATATCGTGGTGCTCCCGCAGATGATTGTCCGAAATTGATGGATTTTCTTTGCAACTGGCTCAACTCTGCAACCTTCAAGGCTCCGGCAGATGACTACAAATCCGCTATGGCAGTTATTCAAGCCGTATGCGCACATATCTATTTGGCATGGATACACCCATTTGGAGATGGAAATGGACGTACTGCTCGACTGGTGGAGTTATACCTGCTCCTCAAGGCAGGTATTCCTGTTCCGGCAGCCCACTTACTAAGTAATCATTACAACAAAACACGATCTGAATATTATCTGCACTTGCAGAAGCTGAGTCGCAAAGATTCAGCAGGACGTTATCCAACCTTCGACGATTTTCTGCAATATGCATTGCAGGGACTTGTTGACGGTTTGCGAGAACAAATAAACATCGTGCAAGATTTTCAACACAAAGTCATGTGGGAGTACCATGTATACCAAACGTTCCGTGAAAACAAGGGCAAGGAACAGGGTAAGCGTATGCGTGATCTTTTACTTGGCTTTCGCACGGGATTCCAAACAGTTGATATGAACAGCATCCCAGCAGATGTATACCACACCCACTACCATAAAAAGACCAATAGGACACTTCAACGAGATCTAAAGGAGCTTGTGGATATGCATTTGATAGAAAAGCAAGGTAATAGCTATCGTCCGAGACGAGAGATTATTACGGGCATGTTGCCAATGAAAGCAAATTAACCACATACAGAAATGAGCATGGAGTTGCCCTGATTATTCGACTAGAGTAGACAGGAGCTGCAAATAATTCCGATTCTCTATGGTCTCGTTCTTATCGCTGAGATTTGCTAGCATGCCAGTGTCGCCTGCGTGACGCTTTTGCCTCTGTGCCTGATAAGTAACTGGAAAACCCGCCATTCTGACCTCAGCAGACTGGCGGGTTTCTCTTTCCCGGCATGGTCTCAGTGACGCAATGACGGAATGACAGTAGAAAAGAATTTTTATCTATGGGGAGCACTTTATAGTAACTCTACTCCTCGCTGGCGCATCCACCAGGCATTTTCTTTATTCCAATCACAGAATCCGGCAGTATCCACTGTGCCATCGGGGTAGGTTTTCTGGCTAATCCAGGTACCATCAGGGAAATGGCCAATCCCTATTACAGAAAGCCTGGCACCACAATTCAACAACCAGCGAGCCGCAATAATGCCAATGGATGCTTCTCTGTGGCCAACCTCCTGCGCGGCTTGTTGTAATAAATGCTTCGGGAAATTAGTGCCATCATTAGTCGTCAATACTCGTACTGGTGCTTTCGGGGCTTCGTTAAAAAAGTCCTTTTCGAAACGAGCCTCACGAACTACAGCTAAATCTGTACGGGTTCCCACGTCCACCGGGTCGCCATAGAAATGATTGCAACGCACTACCACATCCCATTCACCGGCATCGATTCGTTTGCCAAGTCCGCGCCCCACAATATCTTTACCGGAGCCGATAACCAACACTTTTTTATTTTTGATTACCAGCGGAGGTTGTTTCATGGGCTCCAACAGCAAATCTGCCGCCATTGCCTTAAGACCAGGCGGTATGTCTGAACGCTCATCTATGTCCACATACCCCCAACGCTGAGAAGAAGAAATAAGTGCGTGACTGGCAGTTGGTGAGAAGATTTTTTCCACATGTCCAGGCTTCCATGCATATATCTGGCCATCCACCACATGCCGCTTCTGCCCTGTTTTATTCCCCCAATGGCCAGCACCTTGTACTGTTCGCCAGGAATCTTCCCGTTGCTCAGTAACAGAAACACAACTATCTGCCCCCTCGCGTATAGCTCGTACGGCCTTATCTATCAGTCCCGGTTCACGAAGCGGCTGAGTTACCTGTACAAGCAGCATCACGTCTTCTGGCGAAGGAGAAATTAGATTTTCAGCAGACTCAATATCAGCCTGATGGCTTTCTCCTTCTGTGCGGATATGCTGCCACCCCACCGGCAGACGAAGCGGCAGCTGGGTGCGTTCACCCACGGTATACACCTTTACCTCCTCCTCCATGTAGGCAATTTCGTTTACCAGCCATAAAATGGAGAACGGGGCCAGCAAACGATTCTTTCCTGGGAACCGCTTGCTTTCCTTGACTGTAATCAGTACGTGTATCATTTTTACTTTCTGCGGCGGCGGGACATTAATGCTGTAAGAGCCAGCAAACTCAGCGTGGCTGTTGCAGGTTCGGGAATTACCCGCATCATCGACAGGGAACCGGCCTCACCATTATACACAAAAACCAATTCTTTGCCCGAATCCAGGTTACTGAAATAATCGGCAGCCAGTAGTTCCTGGCCACTTGCGATGGTGGTATATTCCGATTCGCCTGTCTGAACGGCCAGCGAATCAAGGCCGCTCATCAGGGTCAGGCTTTGTCCGGCCTGCAGCAGATTCACCATCTCCAGCATATTGCCGCCCAAGGTCAGGCTGGTGCCCAGCGCCAGTGCGCCATCGAGCGTTAATGCTCCCTCCAGTAGCAGCGTAGAACCCAATGCCAGGGTCAGGCTACCTTCCAGCCGGGTCAGCGCAGAGAACGCAGCTGTTGCAGTGGATTCCACAATTACATCGCCAAAAATCTCACTTTCACCCAGTGCTTCCAACTTGGTTCCTTCGTAGAAATGCAGTTCATATCCAGTATGGTTCAGCACAGCATCCTTCACCAGCACCGTAGAGTCAGAACCAGCATGCGCGGTGATACCATAGCCCTGGTAAATAGCACCATCCTCCACACGCAACCGTCCTCCGTATAGATTAGTCATGGTATTCACCTCCGTGGTACGGGAGGTAAGAATTTCCTCTGACGTGGCAGTACGCTTGGCTCCAGCTGCATCCAGCATATTATTCAGGTGTTGTTCTGTATACTTACCGGTGAAGATAATATCGCCCTGCTGTTTGGCTGTGACGGAAGCGCCATCTTCGTCCAGATAGGTATAATCTCTATTCAGCTCCACGGAGGAAGTAGAATTAATATACACCGAATCTCGGAACTCGATACTCTTACCCGCTGCGGCAGAGAGAGCGATTTCTCCCATATAGCCATTGGCATAAACACTGCGCAAACGATAAGAGCCATTGCTTATCTCGGCATTCTTCTCGAAGAGGACGGAACCGTTATTCCGAATACTCAAATCACCTCTGGTATAAATCGCGCCACCTTCGCCGCCCGAATAAGCAGAAGTTGCATTCCCACAAAATGAAACAAAGGCATTGTCATTCAGCGAAAGGTTTACTCCTGCAAAAATAGCACCGCCCGTGGCATTAACTCCGAATGCACGGTTTTCATTGAATTCAACGGAGGCATTTTGAATCAATTCGATGGAATATCCATCGATTGCCCCACCAGCAGCATCGCTATATGAATTCGCATCGCCAGCTGTATTGCCACTAAACTTTACACTATCATTGCCGCTTATTGCAAATGTATTTGCGTGATATCCATAAATCGCGCCACCACTATAAGTTGCATTGTTCTCGGAGAATATCAGACGGCCATTGTCATTCAACTCAATAGACCAACTTCCAAGAATAGCTCCACCATTGTCGGATGAGTTTTTGTTAAACTCAACGTTACGATTTTCCTTCAGTGAGATATCTGAGCCATACAACGAGCCTCCTGAAATCGCCGAATTTTCACAGAACTCTATACTCCCATTGTTGTCAACCGTGATAGAAGAG
>JAFNWZ010000066.1 GCA_017379255.1 Akkermansia sp.
GATTCTGCCCAAGGAATTTGCCGCCCGCATTGCCCAGTACCGCGTATGAGGAAGCAAGCTCCAGTGCTTTGCCTTTTGCTGGCTGCCTGTTCGCAGAACCCTGTGGACATGGCAGCCTATTACCGCGCAGAGGGCGACCGCCTGGAGGAGGAAACCCGGCATGTGCGCCTGGCGTATACCTTTGAGGATTTTATTGCCAACCCGGAGTACCGCCACACGCGCGATATGTGGCGCGGCGCAGCCCTGGAGCAGAACCTGCCGAAGAAATCCCATGTGGAATTCCTGCTGGAGGAACAGCGAGGGCGTTTGTACATTAACGGGACAATCGCTATGGATTTCCCTATCTGTTCGGGGCGCATCGGCGGCATGGAGACCCCGGCGGGAACATTCCGCATCTCCCAGAAGGAAGAGCTGCGCCGCTCTAACCGCTACGGTGCCTTTCTGAGCAAGGAAGATGGCAGCGTCATTGAACGCGGGGTGGCGGTGACGGATACCCCGCCCGAGGGCGCTTATTTTGAAGGGGCGGACATGCCGTACTGGATGCGTTTTAATGGCGCCATCGGCATGCATGTGGGAAAGGTGCACCGCGACACCGATTCGCACGGCTGCGTGCGCGTGCCGGAGGAGGCCGCGGCCATTTTGTTCGAGAAACTGGGAATTGGTTCAAAAGTCATAGTGAAGTAAGATGATTACGCGTTTACATTCGGCTGCGGTGGAGGGAATTCGCGGATATGAGGTCCAGGTAGAGGTGGATGCCCGCCCGGTGGAGGATATCGGGCGTATGGCTGTGGTGGGGCTGCCGGATGCCGCCGTGCGCGAAAGCGTGCAGCGCGTGACCTCTGCGTTGACGAATAGTTCGTTTTTCCGCCCGGGAGATATGCAGGTTACGGTGAATCTGGCGCCGGCCGATGTGCGCAAACAGGGACCGGGCTTTGACCTGCCCATTGCCCTGGCGCTGGAGATGGCCATCCAGGAAAATTACCGCGATGTGCCGGAGGCGTTCAAACGCCGCGTTCCCACCGGGCTGGAATCCTGGTGCCTGGTGGGCGAGCTGGCGCTGGATGGCATGGTGCGCGGGGTGCGTGGGGTGCTGCCGCTGGCCGTGGCGGCCCGCGAGGCCGGGCGCTCGTTCATGATGGTAGCTCCGGAGAACGCCGCTGAGGCTGCCGTGGTGGAGGGGCTGACCGTGTATGCCGTGGAATCGCTGCGCGAGGCCTGGGATGTGCTGCTGAATCCGGCCAAGTTTACGCCGTTTACCCTGCCGGAAGAGTGGGCTCCGTTGCCCGCCGCTGTGGATTTCGACGAAGTGAAGGGGCAGCCATACGCCCGCCGCGCCATGGAAATTGCGGCGGCTGGCGGCCATAACCTGCTGATGTGTGGCAGCCCCGGCAGCGGCAAGAGCATGCTGGCCAGCCGCCTGCCCACGATTCTGCCGCCGCTTACGCAGGATGAAGCGCTGGAGGCCAGCACCATCCACTCTGTCTGCGGGGTGTTGCCGCGCAGCGGAGGATTGCTGGCGCAGCGCCCGTTCCGCAGCCCGCACCACACGATTTCCGATGTGGGACTCATGGGTGGGGGCTCTCATATCACGCCTGGAGAAATTTCACTGGCTCATCATGGGGTGCTGTTTCTGGATGAGCTGCCGGAGTTTGCCCGCCGAACGCTCGAAACGCTGCGTCAGCCGCTTGAAAGCGGGGTCGTGACGATTTCCCGCGCCAGTGGCAGTATGGATTTTCCCTGCCAGTTCATGTTTGTGGCGGCCATGAACCCGTGCCCCTGCGGATACCTGGGAGACTCCACGCACCGCTGCCGCTGCTCGCCAGCGGATGTGGCGCGCTACCGCAAAAAGATTTCCGGACCGCTGCTTGACCGTTTCGACATCATCATCGAAGTGCCGCCCGTGTCTCCCGCCAGTCTGCTGAGCAAGCCGGATGGCGAGAGCAGTGCCGCTATCCGCGAGCGCGTGGTGGCTGCCCGCGCCCGGCAGATGCAGCGTTATGCCGATACGGGCGCTGTATGCAATGCCCGGCTGAGCGGGAAGAAGCTGCGCCAGTATTGCCCGCTTACGCCTCCGCAGCAGCAGATGCTGCTGGATGCCGTGGCGCAGCTCGGGCTTTCTGCCCGTGCGTTTGACCGCATCCTGCGCGTGGCCCGCACCATTGCCGACCTGGCAGGGTGCGAACAGCCGACGGATGCCCACTTGTACGAGGCCATCCAGTTCCGCCAGTTTGAATGCCAGTTGCGCGGCTGATTACTTGCCGATACGCTTGCGGAAGTATTCGATGGTGCGTTCCAGCCCTTCGCTGAGCGGAATGGTGGGTTGCCAGCCCAGCTCTTTACCTGCCAGGGTGATATCCGGGCGGCGCTGGGTGGGGTCGTCAGAGGGCAGGGGGCGCTGCACCAGTTTGCTGGTGGTCTCAATTTTCTGCAGCACCATGTCGGCCAGCTGGCGGATGGTGAACTCACCGGGGTTGCCCAGGTTCACGGGGCCGGTAAAGCCCTGGGTGTTTTCCATCATGCGCACCATGCCCTCAATGAGGTCATCGATGTACTGGAACGAGCGGGTCTGCTGACCTTCGCCATAAATCGTGATATCCTCACCGCGCAGGGCCTGGCAGATGAAGTTGGAAACCACGCGACCATCGTTCGGGTCCATGAGTGGCCCGTAGGTGTTGAAAATGCGGATGACGCGGATATCCACCCCCTCGTGGCGGTGGTAGTCAAAGAAAAGACTTTCGGCGCAGCGTTTGCCTTCATCGTAGCAGGCACGGATGCCGATGGGATTCACATTGCCGCGGTAGCTTTCCACCTGCGGGTGCACCAGCGGTTCGCCGTACACTTCGGATGTGGAGGTCTGCAGAATGCGGGCCCCGTTCCTTTTGGCGAGTTCCAGCATGTTGATGGCGCCGAACACGCAGGTTTTGGTGGTGAAAATGGAGCGGTCTCCCTGGTATGCGGGGGGAGAGGCCGGGCAGGCCAGATTGTAGATGCGGTCAAGCTTTTCCGGGCAGTCGTAGGGGGTGATGACATCGTGCTCCACGAAGGTGAAGCGGGGGTTATCCAGCAAATCGCGAACGTTATCCAGAGAGCCCGTGTAGTTGTTGTCCAGGCAGATGACGCGGTGGCCGTCTGCAATCAGACGATGGCAGAGATTGGCACCCACGAATCCAGTGCCGCCAGTAACAAGGATGTTCATCATAACGCCAATGATTCTACACCCCACCGCAGGAACAATCAAGACAAATGTTGGACTTGCGCGGGGCCTCTCCGGGTGCTAGAATGGGCGCATGAGTGAAGCACAACTGACTCCGCAGCTGGTTCGCGCTGCGCTGACCACCGTCAAATACCCCGGATTCAGCCGCGATATTGTGGCTTTTGGTCTGGTGAAGAACATCACCGTGAGCCCGGAGGGGCGTGTGGAGGTGGAGCTTCGCGTGGAAAGCAAGAATTCGGATGTGCCGCGCTATATCTATGAGCGTGTTATCAGTGTGCTGCAGGAATTGCCCGGTGTCAGCTCGCATGATGTGAAGATGGAGCACCACGCCCCGGAGCAGAAAAAAGTGGAGCGCGAGGAAGGCGACAACCCCAACGACTGGAAATCCAGCGTGCCGGGCGTGAAGCATGTGATTGCCGTGGCCTCCGGCAAGGGCGGCGTGGGTAAGAGCACCGTTTCGGCCAATCTGGCTGTGGCACTGGCAAAGCTGGGCTACAAGGTCGGTCTGCTCGACCTGGATTTATACGGCCCGTCCATGGCCCTCATGTTCGGCACGAATGAACGTCCCGGCTGCAGCGATAAGGAACAGTTCCTGCCCGTGGAGGCTCATGGGGTCAAGCTGCTCTCCATGGCTCTGCTGGTGGATGGCGATACCCCGCTGGCGGTGCGCGGGCCGCTGGCCACGCGCTATGTGCAGCAATTCCTGCGCGATGTGGAGTGGGGCGGACTCGATTTCCTGATTCTGGATATGCCCCCCGGCACGGGCGATATCCAGCTCACCATTGTGCAGACTGTTACGCTGGCCGGTGCGGTGATTGTGACCACGCCGCAGGAAGTGGCGCTCATTGATGCCCGCAAGGCCGTGGGTCTGTTCCAGCGGGTGGATACCCCCATTCTGGGCATCGTTGAGAACATGAGCTATTTCCACTGCCCCAGCGATAACCAGATTTACCACATTTTCGGCGAAGGCGGCGGCGAACGCGAGGCGGCCAAGCTGGGAGTGCCGCTGCTGGGCAAGCTGCCGCTGGACACTCAGACCCGCTCCTGTGGTGATGAAGGCAGCCCCGTGGCGCTCGAAAACCCGGAAACGAATCCGGTTTCAGCGGCATTCCGGGCTGTGGCCGCCAATCTGGCCTCCGTTCTGGGTGAATAAGTTGACAGTGTGTTGTTCATGTGTTATTCTCCTGCTATGCGTAATTGTTTTCTGATTCTTGCGGTAGCTGTTCTGGGCGGTGCTGTGCTGGCTCCTGCGCCTCTGTGTGCCAAGGATGAGGTGGAGGTTTCCACCGCGGGGCTGGATCGCGCTTATACAGCAGAAATCAAGGCTCTGGCAGAGGCAGAGAGTATGCTCAAAACCATTTCTGATGACAAGAGCGCAAAGGCGGTGAAAGCCAAGCTGATGCACAAGTTCTCTCTGCTGCGTCCGCTGCTGCATGGCAATGATGCCCAGCTGGAGGCGCTGGCCCGTGCGCAGAACAAGGTGAGTGACATCATGTGGGAAATGATGAAGCAGCCTTACTTTGAAGAAGAAAATATGCAGGAGCTGTGGACGGTGATGACGCACCACTTCTCCCGGCGCTCGGCCAATCGTAAGTGATGAGGACTGCTGCTTTCCTGATGCTTCTGGCCTGCGTTTCGCAGCTTGCTCCTGCTGCATTGCCCGAGGGGGATACGCCGGTGACTCTGGATGCTGCGGAAATGTCGCGCATCTGGCAGGAGGTGCAGACCGGGACCAGCCCGCGCGCTCTTCCCACTTCCGGCTGGCAGGAGGCCATGCTCGAGCCCGATGCTGAAACGGCTCGTGTGATGCTGCTGGTCTGGCTGCAGCGCGCCAACCCTCAGCTGGAAATCGGGGCGCACGCCCGCGAATATGCCGGGGCAGTTGCCTTGCACCGCCAGGCTCTGGCTGGCATGCCCGCCGCTTGCGTTGCGCTGGCGGCGGCTTACCGCAGCGGTCAGCTGGGGATTTTGACGCTCCCGCAGAGCGAAGCAAAGGCGCGCTGGTTTGAACAGCGCGCCCTGAGTGCAGAAAATCTGCCGGACAAAATGCTGTTTGGGTAATCAGGAGGAAGGAGAGGTTATACTTTATGGATCATATGACTGCGAAGGTGAGCTGTTTTGCAAGAGCCTATCACCATAAACACAATGAAACAC